>NZ_JBSFVC010000029.1:0-120847 GCF_053592095.1 Streptomyces sp. NPDC002787
AGCCGCGTTTAAGCGCACCACCTTACGCGTGTCTGAACGCGGGCGCCCCACCCGCCGGACCCCGGATTACCTCCGGAGGTCCTCCGGAGGACCTCCGGAGGACCTCCGGAGGAAATGGTCAGGAAAGCAGGTCCACCTTCACGTCCGCCGGAAATCCGGTGGTCGGGCCGACTCGCCGCGCGAACTCGGCGACGGCGGCCAGCTGGGGCCCGCCGAAGCGGAAGTCGAGGGTGGTGAAGTACCGCTCCAGGACCTGCTCGTCGAAGGCCTCCCAGCGGGCCGCCTGTTCGGCGACCTTGCCCACCTCGGCGAGGGACAGGTCGCGGGAGGCCAGGAACGCCTCGTGCACCTTGCGGGTGACCTCCGGCTCCCGCTCCAGGTACTCCCGCCGCGCCGCCCACACCGCGAAGACGAACGGCAGCCCCGTCCACGCCTTCCACAAGGCGCCCAGGTCGTGCACCTCCAGGCCGAAGTTCGGGCCGTCGAGCAGGTTGGCCCGCAGCGCCGCGTCGCCGATGAGCACCGCCGCCTCCGCCTCCTGCATCATCAGGGAGAGGTCGGGAGGGCAGGTGTAGTACGACGGCTGTACGCCGACGCTCTCGGCCAGCAGCAGCTGCGCGAGGCGTACGGAGGTGCGCGAGGTGGAGCCCAGCGCGACACGTGCGCCGTCCAGGCGGTCGAGTGGCACCTGGGAGACGATGACGCAGGACATCACCGGCCCGTCGCAGCCGACCGCGATGTCGGGAAAGGCGACCAGGTCGTCCGCGTTGCGCAGGAACTCCACGAGCGTGATGGGCCCGATGTCGAGGTCCCCGCGCACCAACTGCTCGCTGAGCTTCTCCGGGGTGTCCTTGGTCAGCTCGAAGTCGAGGAGCGTGCCCGTTCTCGCGAGCCCCCAGTAGAGGGGCAGGCAGTTCAGGAACTGGATGTGGCCGACGCGCGGCCGGTTGCGAGAATTGTCCACATCGCGAGGCTAGCCCTCATGGGGTACGGTGCGGGCTCCGGGGGCCGAGAGGGGCTCGCGAAACCGGATGTACACCCCGTGTCAACGCTCTCGACGGCGTGTCGCCAGTGAGGCGGATGGGGAAGTAGAGGCGATGCGTCAACCCGAGGGCTGAACGGCTCAAACATCCGGGTGACGTGATCTTGCCCTCTATTGCATTCCCCTGCTCGCGTGCTAGGCTCGCCGCAAGTTGCAGTTTGGTTTCCCTTGCAGTACAGAGCCTGCGGAGCATGTGACCGCGGGCTCTCGTCGTTTTCAGACGTATGCAGTTGTGCGGCATCTTGTTTTCACACTTGCAGGGTTCTGGAGCAGGGCAACCCTTTGGGCCCAAGGAGGGCTTATGGCTACCGGAACCGTGAAGTGGTTCAACGCCGAAAAGGGCTTTGGCTTCATCGCCCAGGAAGGTGGCGGCCCGGACGTCTTCGTCCACTACTCCGCCATCAACGCGAGCGGTTTCCGTTCGCTGGAGGAGAACCAGCAGGTCTCCTTCGACGTGACGCAGGGCCCGAAGGGTCCGCAGGCGGAGAACGTCACCCCCGTCTGATCCGTTCGTTCCGAGGGATGCCCCTCTGACGACGTCTGAGAGCACCACCCAAGGAGCCCCTCGCCACCCGGCGAAGGGGCTCCTGCCTTTTCCCCAGGGGAGCGGGAAGCCCCCTCCCATGACGCCGGGACTTCCGGCCACCTACACGTGCTGCATCACCAGCACGAAGCTCGTCCCCGGCGCCAGCGCCTCGTACGAGTGCGGTACGTCACCCCGGAACGCCATGTAGTCCCCGGGGCCGAGTTCGACCTCCTCGCCCCTCGGGCCCGCCTTCACCCGGCCCGTGCTCACGATGAGGTGCTCCACCGTCCCCGGAATGTGCGACTCCGACTCGCGAACCGAGCCCGGTTCGAGTTGGGTCCGGTAGATGTCGCGGCGCGCGCCCGGCGGGCTCGCGGACAGCAGGACCGCCGTGTAACTGGAGTGCTCCGAGTGGACGGTGGGCCCTTCCCCCGCCCGGACCACCTGCACCGCCGGGGCCGGCGGCTCGATCAGCGCGCTGAACGGCACGCCGAGCGCCACGCCCAGTGCCCACAGCGTCTCCATGCTCGGATTGCCGCCCGCCGCCTCCAGTTGGGACAGCGTGGACTTGGCGATCCCGGCACGTTTGGCCAGTTCGGAGAGGGAGAGCCCGGCGCGGGTGCGCTCCCGGCGGAGGGAGGCGGCGATCCAGTCGAGGGGGAGGCGGGACGGGGGCTTCGCCCCCTCAGAGTGTGCGTCGGACATTGTGTTGTTCGCTCCAGAAGTACGATCGTTCGCCTTGACGAACACGAGGGCTCTTGTTCATTGTAGAGAACATGCGTTCGCTGCTCCGAACACCACAGGTCCGCGACCCGGCGCTGCTCCGGGACATCTCCCTCGTCTGCCTCGCCGGGGGCGTCGTCGGCGTGTCGTTCGGCGCGATCTCCGTGGCGGGCGGGCTGCCCGTGTGGGTGCCGGTGGTGATGTCGCTGGTCGTGTACGCGGGGGCGGCACAGTTCAGCGCGGTCGGGATTCTGCTGGCCGGCGGCGGACCGTTCGCGGCGGCGGCCACGGGGCTGCTGCTCAACACCCGTACGGCGGCCTTCAGCCTCGCGGTCGCGGATGTGCTGGGGCCGGGGAGGCTCGCCCGGTTCGTGGGCGCGCACCTCGTCACCGACGAGACCGTGGCCTTCGCCCTGGCCCAGCGGGATCCCGTACGGCGCCGGGTCGCGTTCTGGGTCTCCGGGGTCGGTCTCTTCACGGTCTGGAACGTGTCCGTCCTGGCCGGGGCCCTCGCCGGCACCGCGCTCGGCGACACCGCCGCGTACGGCCTCGACGCCGCGTTCCCCGCCGTGCTCGCCGCCCTCGTCCTGCCCGCCCTGCGGGAGCAGCCGCCCGTACGGCGGGCCGCGCTGCTGGGAGCGGTGGTCGCGCTGGCGGCGACCCCGGTGACGCCGACGGGGGTCCCCGTGCTGCTCGCCCTGGCCGGGCTGGTGGTGTGGCGGACGACGAAGGACGCGGCGGGCGCGGCGGACGGGAGGGCGTCATGAGCGGTGGGGTCGTCGGCGCGATGGTCGTGCTCGCCGTGGGGACGTACGCGTTCCGGCTGACCGGGCCCGTACTGCACGGGCGGGTCGAGATCCCCGTACGGGTGCGGGAGTTGCTGTCGGGGGCCGCCGTGGTGCTGTTGGTGGCCCTGCTGGCGACGGGTGCTCTCACCGAGGGCGGCGGTTTCGCCGGTTGGGCGCGGCCGGTCGGGGTCCTGGTGGGCGGGGTGCTGGCCTGGCGGAGGGCACCGTTCGCGGTGGTGGTGCTGGGGGCGGCGGGGACCACGGCGGTGCTGCGGGCGGCGGGGGTCGGCTGAGCGTTCCGCTGGGGTGACCAGTCACGGCCTCAGTCCTCTGGTCTCAGGCGCCGCTCGCGACCAGTTCCTCCAGCACCCGCCGCACACGTATGCCCGAGCCCAGGTCCGGTTCGAGGCCCTTCCCCTTGAGGAGGGCCGTGAGGGAGGCCTGGACGACCTCGGCGCCCTCGGGGGAGACCCGCTTGGAGACTTCGAGCCACTCGAAGGGCCGGCTCCCGCCCAGACTCCAGTGCTCCAGCGTCACTTCGTGGTGGTCGAGGCGTACGCCGCGCCAGCGGACCGTGTGGACGGGGCCGAGGACGGCGAGCGAGCCGAAGCCGACGTCGATGTCGGCGCAGTCGGTGAGGAAGGCGTGCTGGTGGTCGGAGAAGACGAGGTCCAGCGGCTTGGTGCCGGCGGCGGCGGCCTCCACCGCCGTACGCCCGCACTCGGAGACGAGGGTGGCGGAGAGGACCCGGCGGTCGCCGGACCAGGCGCCCGCCAGGTGGAAGGAGTCCGGTCCCTGCTCACGGAAGCGCAGCCATCGTTCCGAGAGCCGGGACCGGCGACAGGGCCGCAATTCCGCGGTCACGGCCCCGCCCCGCCCGCTCCCCGCCCGTAGGCGCAGGATCAACCCCGCATCCAGAAGCGGCAGTTGACCTGGCGCCGTGGAGCGGGCGAGGGCCTCACAGAAGTAGACGCGGCGCCGGGCTCCCCCGGTGTCCGGCGCCAGCGCCCAAGTCGCGGCGGCCGCGCCCGCACCCGAGAACGTCACCTTGATCTCGACCGAGTCGAGCCGGTCGGATCCTGAGGCGAGATCCCCGCGTCCCACGGATGCCGGCATGAGCCGTCCCCCTAGTTCCGCGACCTGGTCCATTTCCCCTGATTCCTTCGGTGGTGCTGTTGGTGCGATCCCCCGTCGTTCTGTTCCGCGACACCATTGAAGGCCCGGGCAGGGCCCCCTCGCTTCCGGGAAGTCCCTACATCTCCCCTGACAACTCCCCCTGGGGGCATGATGGTCGGGCGGGGCCGGGCACGGCGGGCACCAGGGGGTGGCGCATTGTTACGGGGACTCGTCGGTCGGGAGCGGGAACGCCGGCTGATGGACGACCTGCTCGTGGCAGGTGGGGCGGGTGGGGCGGCCCTGCTGCTGTGGGGCGAACCCGGCATCGGGAAGACCGCCCTGCTCGACTACGCGGCGGAGCGCGCGGCGGCCGGGACCTCCGGCGCGGCCCCTGCCACGGTCCTGCGGGCCCGGGGCATCGAGACCGAGACCGTACTTCCCTTCGCCACCCTCGGCGACCTACTGATGCCCCATTCGTCCCTTTTCAGGGAACTCCCCGGAGCCCAGCGCTCGGCCCTGGAGTCCTGTCTGGCCCTGAGCGGCGACCCGGCGGACCCGCCGGGCAATCCGTACGCCGCCTGCATGGGCGCCCTCAATGTCCTCGCAGCACTCGGCGACGAGCGCCCGGTCGTCGTCCTCGTCGACGACCTGCACTGGGTGGACCCCTCCTCCCAGCGCGTCCTTCTCTTCGTCGCCCGCCGCCTGTCGAGCGAACGCGTCGCCCTGGCCCTCGGTTCCCGCGAGGACCACGGCGAGTCGGGGCCGCGCCGCAGCATCCCGGCCGTGCAGGTGGGCGGGTTGGCGGCGGAGGAGTGTGCCACGCTGCTGGACGGCCGCGTGACACCGAACGTCCTCGCCGATCTCGTACGGATCAGCGGTGGCAATCCGCTCGCCCTCCGGGAGATCGCGAGCGGGCTGACGGAGGAACAGGCGCGCGGGGAGCAGCCGTTGCTGGACCCGCCGTCCCTCGGCAGCCATCTGGAGCGGGCCTGGGCGGCTCGGATCGACGGGCTGCCGGATACGGCGCGCCGCGCGCTGGTGGTCCTGGCGGCCAGTCGTTCGACGGCGGCGGGTCCGCTGCGGAAGGCCCTTGAGGTGGCCGGCCTCTCCCTCGACGCCCTCTCCCCCGCCGAGGAGGACGGTCTGATCACGGCCACGGCGGACGGGCTGGACTTCCACCATCCGGTGCTGCGCGCGCTGGTGCTGGGCCGCGCGCCCCTCGCGCACCGGTACGCCGCGTTCCAGGCGCTGGCCGAGGTGAGTACGGGCCCGCTGCACGCCTGGTACCGGGCGTCGGCGACGCCCGGCCCCGACGAGGAGGCCGCGGCGGCGCTCGCATCGGCCGCGCTGGAGGCCCGCCGCCGCAGCGCCTTCGGCGAGTCGGCGCTCGCCTGGCGCCGCGCCGCCGAACTCACCCCGGACCCGGCCCCGCGCGCCGACCGCCTCCACCACGCCGCCTCCGACGCCCTGCTCAGCGGCTCCCCGGCGGGCCCGCAGTGGTGCGAGGAGGCTCTGCGCATCACCCCCGACCCGGCCGTGCGCGCCGCCATCCAGGGGCTCCTGGGCCGTATGCACACCTGGAAGGGCGAGACGGCCCAGGCGTACGGCCTGCTCATGAACGCCGCCGACGCCGTACGCGACACCGACCGCACCCGGGCCTGTCTCCTCCTGGCGGAGGCGACGGCCGCCGCCCGCCTCGACGGTCATGTCCCGGCGGCCGTCCGCGTCGCCGAGGAGTCCCTCGCGCTCGCCTCCGAGTCCGGCCCCGAGCGCTGGTACAGCCTGTCGATGCTGGGCGGCGCCCTGATCATGTCCGGCCGTACGGCGCGGGGCCGCGAGATGCTGGAGGCCGCCGACCGCCACGGTGGCGGCGACCCCGTGCGTGACCAGCAGGTGTACGCGATCGCCGGGCAGGCGTGGAGCCGGGCGGAGGAGTTCGTGCGCGGGCGCCGGCTGCTCAACACGGCCGTGGAGTCGGCCCGTCGGCACAGCGCGGTGGGCGTGCTGGGCTTCACCCTCGCCGTGCGGGGCGAGTTGGAGACGCGCATCGGCCAATGGGCCTCCGCGCGCGGCGACTTGACGGAGTCTCTGCGCTGGGCGGAGGAGCTGGGCCAGCTGACGTGCGTCAGTTACACGCTGTACTGCCTGGCCCGCCTCGAAGCCCTGCGGGGCAACCGTGTCGAGTGCGAGGAGCATGTGGCGCGGGCGCGGCGGGAGTGCGGGGCGTACGGGATCGGCTGCCAGGAGTTCCACATGACGGCCGTCCTGGGGCTGTCGGCCCTCGCCCACGGGGACTACGACGCCGCCGCCGACCAGCTGGAGCAAACGTTGTCACTGGCGGTGGAGCAGGGCATCGGGAACCCGGAGGTGGTCCCCTTCGCGGCGGACCTGGCCGAGGCCCACGTCCGGGCGGGGAACGCGGCGCGGGCCGCCGAGGTGGTGTCCTGGCTGGAGGAACGGGCGCGGGAGACGGGCCTCGCCTCGGCGGAGGCGACGGCGGCCCGGGTCCGGGGGCTACTGGCGGAGACGCCGGAGGAGGCGGAGGCGTACTTCGGGGCCGCGCTCAAGGCCCACCAGCGGACGACGGGCCCCTTCGACTGGGCCCGGACCCTGCTCTGCTCGGCGGAGGTCCTACGGCGCTACCGGCGCCCGGGGGCTGCCCGCGCGCCCCTGTCCTCTGCCCTGGCCTGCTTCGAACGCCTGGGCGCGGTGCCGTGGGCGCGGCGCGCGGCGAGTGAACTCGCGGCGGCGGGCGGGATGTCGAACACGGCCGCCCAGCCCGCGGCCGGCGCCATGGGCGGGGCCCTCGACCAGCTGACCCCCCAGGAGTTCCAGGTGTCGCGCGCCATCGCCCGCGGCCTCAACAACACGGAGGCGGCGGCATCACTGTTCGTCTCCCGGAAGACGGTGGAGGCCCACCTCACCCGCATCTACCGAAAGCTGCACGTCCGCTCACGAACGGACCTGACACGGTTGTTGACGGCGGCGGACCTGGTGGACTGAGATTGAGTACGGGTACTCATGTGGGCGGTCCGCGGCGGCGGCATGGTGCAGGTATGAGACCGAAATCCCTTCCGAAGTCCTTGTTGGTGACCGCGCTCTGCGGCATCGTCCTGGCCGGTTTCGGCGCGCGGAGCGTCGCGGCGAGCGACGACGCGGAGACACGGTTCCTCGTGATGACGGACCTCTTCTGGCAGAGCTGCGCCCCGGACATCGACGGCAACGCGGACTTGGCGGCGCCTGCCGTCGGCGGGACCGGGCAGGTCGATCCGGTGCCGGTGGATCCCTACGATCCGGTGCCGTTGGGCGCCACCGAGCAGTGCGTCGCCGAGCGGCACGCACGACGCGTCAGCAACGCGTTCCAGGGCACGGACCTCACCGGCTACGAGGCGATGCAGGAGAAGCTGACGAGCCTGCGGTACCCGGCTGCGCGGATCCACCGTATGCCGGACCACCTGGGGGAGCCCCGGGCCCGGCTCGACCTGCGCGTGGGGAGCGACCACATAGCCCTGCAGGTCACCGGCACATCCTTCGGGGTGATGGTCGAGGTGTTCGGCGCGTCGGAGGGCGTGAGCGTGACCGACGTGCTGCTGCAGCCGCAGCTCGACGAGCCCACGTCCTGACGTCCTCATGGGCCGGTACTCAACTCGGCCCACACGGTCTTGCCCAGGTCGCGGTCCTCGACGCCCCACTTGTCGGCGAGGGCCGCGACGATCAGCAGCCCCCGCCCGGACTCGGCCTCGGGCTCCGACCGTCGTGTTTTCGGCCGCCGCGTGCGTGCGCCGATCGTTGCCGCCCCTCCCGTGGGCCGGAAGCGGGCGGCCCGGTCGTCCTCGTCTCGGCGGAACTACCCGTGGAGGGTGGCGCACTCGTGGACGACGATGTCGCCCTTGTCGGTGCTCGTCACCAGGAGTGTCGTGCCGTCCGGCTGGGTGAGGGCGCTCACCACGGTGCTCCGGAGCGAGATGTCGATCGGCTCGCCGCTGGCCGCGTCCCACGCTCGCACGTTCTCGTCGTCCCCCGCCGCGAACAGAACCGGTGTCCCGTCCACCCTTGCCGACGCGAGCGCATAGGTCTGCGTGCCGGTCTCGATCGCCGGGCCGACCTCCGAACCGGTCACCGCGTTCCACCGCTGGAGGAGACCCTCTTGATCGCTGGAGACGAACAGGGGCTCCCCGGCGGTCGGCAGCGGCGCGATGATACGGACCGGGTCCGAATGCCCCACGATCGGCTCGCCGAGTCGGTCTCCGGTGACCGGATCCCATCGCCAGACCCGGCCCGACTCGTCGCCCGACACGAGCACACCGCCCGAGCCGTCCGGGGACGGCACGAATCCCACGGCCATCATCGGACCCCGGCCGCCCGAGGAACCAAGGGGCTCCCCGGTGGCCCCGTCCCAGCGGTACACCTCACCGTCGTGTCCGGCGCCGAAGAGGGCGGGACGACCGTCCGGCAGCGTTCCGGCGCTCAGGGCCCAGACGGTCGAGTCCTCCCAGGCCATCTCCGAGCGGTAAGCCCCCGTCAGGGCGTCCCACCACTCGATGCCGTCCTCCGTGGCCGCAGCGAGCAGTGGGCCCCCACCGGGAAGCCGTACCAACGCCAGGTCATTGCAACCGGACATGCCCTCGTCGTAGCACCAGACCTGCTTACCGGCGCTCATGTCCCAACGGCTGATCTCCGATCCGTCGGGCACCGACGAGAAGAGGAGGGGGATACCGTCCGGTCCGGCTCCGAGCACGGCCGTCACGGGGTGCCCGAATCCGGAGGGGAACCTGGTGTGTTCCTGGACCGCCAACTGCCGCATGGAATTCCTTTCAACGCCTTGATCCGCCGGACCTGATCGTCCAGGACCATTGTGCGGGCAGGAGCCCCTTGAACATGGCCCGGGTGACGACCGACATGGCGCTGCCCTTGCCGACGGTCTGCCGGACACTCTTGAGATACGCGCTGTCGACCGTCCGCCCGAAGATCCGCCCGTTCGTTCCCTTGAACTTCGTCGTTTCCTTCACGCCGAGGAACTTCGAGTAGGCCCTTGAGCATTCAGCGCTGCATATCCTGCTGGTGACGTAGGCATTCTGAACTTTGACAATTTTCCCGCCCAGGTCCTCCTTCTGGAATTTGACGTCAGACCTGTATCGTGCGGCGACCTCCTCGGCGTGCATCTTTCCGTGTGCCCCAGTCTCGCCAGGTTTGGGCTTCACCACGGCCACGCCCATGCGGTCGAGTTCCTTCTCCAGCTCCTTCTTGATCCCCTCGCTCGCGAACGCGATGAAACGTGGGCTCGTCCCCTTGCCCTTGCCCTCGTCCACGTCGACCTGTGTGATCACGAGCGTGAAATTGCCATTGCTCCTGCCGTTGGTCCGTGCGGCTTCCTTCTCCCGGAACTCGTTGACGTACCACATGTAGCTCTGGAAGGCGTTGACCGCGAATCCGACGGGAAGGACTTCACTCGCCTTCACACCGGTACTGATCAGTTCCGCGTTTTCCCAGGCCGGGCCGGTGTAGCCGTCGTCCACGCTGCCCGTGTCCACCAGTGCCGACTTGCCCCCTGGGGGCTGCGGCACGTCGTCGATCGGTGTCACCACGGGGTTGCCGTCGGAGTCCATGGGGAACAGCCCGCTGGGGTCGCTGTAGGCGATCGGGTTGTTGACCGAGTACGAGTAGGCGTTGAGGTTCTGCGGTGAGTACGGCGCGGCCAGCGGGTCCGGGCTGAGGAATCTGCCGAGGGTCGCGTCGTACATGCGGGGGCCCAGGACGGACAGACCCGTGGTGTCGTCCTCCGGCTTGCCGAGGAAGCCCCGGTCGGTGCCGGCCGGCAGATCGGTGCCGCCGTTCTGGGCGCCGAAGGGAAGGTAGCGGCGGCGCTGTGCGGTGCCCGTGGCGGCGTCGACGGTGAGCTGGGCGGATGCCTGGTCGTCGGACATGAGCCACGTCAGCTTGCTGGTGCTCTGGTCCACGGCGGTGCGTACGGCGACGGTGGAGGTGGCGTCGCTGTAGTAGCGCGTGGCCTTGGGAGCGGCGCCGGTTGCCTTGTGGATCTCCTGGTCGAAGAGGTACAGCACGTTCTCGGTCGCCGACTTCCGCAGGAGCAGACCGCCGCCGGCGTCATAGACGTAGCCGGTGGTGACGGCCCCGCTCGCCGCAGTGACCTGGTGCAGCTCGTTCCAGGTGAGGTCGGTCGTCACACCCTCGACGGTGCGGCTCTTCAGCCGACCGGCGTCGTCATAGAGGTAACTGTCCGTTCCTGTGGGTGTCTTGACAGTGGCGACGGCGTGCGGGTGCGCGGCGCCGGCGGTGTACGTCGACTGGTCGGCCGAGTAGCCGGGGTAGACGTAGTCGCGGACGCTGCTGCCGGCGGCCGTGGTGCTGGTGACCTTCTGCAGGTTGCCGATGCCGTCGTAGGTGTAGTCGAGTTGGTAGGGGTCCTGTCCGGTCGCGAGGTCGGGTTCGAAGGGTCCGGCACACCCTGTCGTCGCGGCCGAGGTCCAGGCCCGGGTGAGGCGGTTCAACTCGTCATAGGTGTAGCACTGGTGCTGGCCGGTGATCCGGTCGGTCAGGGCCGTGGGCTGGCCGGCGTTGTCGCGGAGGTAGTCGTCGTTCTGGACGGTGCCCTTGGTGCTGGTGGTCGAGGTGATGTTCGTCAGCCAGCCGGTGCCGTTGGTGTCGTCGTAGGTGTACGAGCGACGGGCCGTCGTGCCGGTCGTGGCCGTGGTGCCGTATGTACGGTCCGTCAGGCGTCCCACGGCGTCGAATCCGGTGGAGTCGACGTACACCGTGTTGTTGAGGTCGCTGGTGACCCGCTCCGGGTTGCCGAACGCGTCGTAGCTGGTGGAGACGGTCTCCTCCGGCAGTCCGCCGACGGCCGGGTAGGTCACACTCGTCTCGTTGCCCGCCGCGTCGAAGGTGTAGTCGGCCTTGTAGGTCCCCTCCAGGCCGGAGCCGTCGGCGGGAACGGTGACCTGGACTTCGGTGATCTGGCCGTCGGCGTCGTAGTTGTTGATCGCGCTCGTGTAGGCGTGGCCCCCGGCGTACGAGGTGGACGTGGCCAGCTCGCCGATGCCGCCCGGGGCCGTGTCGTAGGTGTTCCGGGTCAGTACCGTCGACCCGTTCCGCACGGTCAGCAGCCGGTTGAGGGCGTCGTAGGTGCGGGTGAGGACGGTGCCGTTGCCGTCCTTGACGGTCTCGATGTTGCCGTTGGCGTCGTACGTGGTGGCGCCGATGCCGTTCGGGTCGCTGTTGGCGTCCTTGCCGCCGGTGCGCTCGCCGAGCCAGTTGTAGGTGTAGGTGGTGAGGTTGCCCTTGGAGTCGGTGATCTTCGACAGCAGGCCGCTGCGGGTGTACTCGTAGGACGTCGTGTACGTCGAGGGACCGAACTCGACGACCTTGCGGACCTCGCCGAACACATTGATGTAGGTGTTCGTGCGCTCGCCGACAGCGGGCATCGTGGTCGTGTAGTCGCCGTGGAAGTTGGCGCGCGTCTGGCCCTGCGTCTGGGCCTTGCCCTTCACCAGGATCCGGGACTCGGTAGTGCGGCCGGCGTGATCGATGAGCAGATCGGTGTAGGACGGCAGGTCCGCCACAGTCGGCATGACCATGCCCGAGCCGGCGGTGCCCGAGTTGTAGAAGTCGGCGCTGGTGCCGGTGACGTTGCCGGAGGTGTCGTAGCGGGTGGAGACCACGGTCCGACCGGTACCGGTGGGTGACGGCGTCTGCGCCTCCCGCGTACGGCCGAGGCCGTCGAGGTACACGTGGCCCGTGAGGACCTTGCCGGTGGACTGCAGCGTCTTCGTGGTGACCTTCGGCGGTGTCGTGGAGACCAGGTCGGGGACGCCCTCGCTGTTGTCGGAGGTCGTGACGGTGTAGTCGTACTGCAGCGAGGGCGTGCCATCGGGATAGGCGGCGATCTGCGAGGGCTTGAACACCTTCGAGAGGCGGCCCACCGAGTCCAGCACCATACGTGTGGTCTGGTTGTTGGCGTCCTGGATGCGGTACGGGGCTCCCCACAGGCGGGAGTACCAGGTCGTGGTGGTCTGTGCCGCGGCCGGTCCGGTGGTGCCGTCCGGGTCGGGGGTGGTCACCTTGACGCCGTTCACCGGCCAGGACGTCGACGGCTGGTACGTCGTCGTCAGCGTGTTCTGCTTGCCGTCGGTCACCGTGAGGGGCCGGCCGGCCTGGTCGAACTTCGTGACCGTCTGGCGGTAGTGCGTGGCGTCCGTGTAGGCCCGCGTTGTCGTCGGCAGGCCGTCGGCCGGCTTGTTGGTGTCGACGGAGGTCGCGCCGTCGTACAGGGTCACCGTGTAGGCGTCCTGGTTGGTCGACGCGCGGTCCGCGCAGTCTGCGGCGTAGTGGCGGGTCTCGTCCGGCAGGACCATCCAGCGCTGGACCGACGAGTCGGGGAAGTAGTCGGTGTTGTAAGCGCGGCCGTAGGTGGTGCAGCGGTTGTCGCCGGTTGCTGACAGACCCCAGTCGTTGGTGCGCAGGGGCAGGCCGTACTTGGTGCTGGCCGCCTCGGCGTTGTCGTACTCGTCGTTGACGATGTGCTCGCGCCAGCCGGTCGACGTCTTCTCGTGCGTCGTGGTCTTCGACGGGCGGACGAAGCGTGCGTCGGGCAGACCCTCGTACTGGGCGGTGTTGTGCACCCAGTACTCCTGCCAGACCCGCGTGTGGGACTGACCGGAGCCGTCGCGGTTGCTGGTCTCCAGGACCTTGCCGTTCAGCCAGGCCGAGTCCGTGACCGCCGGCCGGCCGCTGTCGCCGTCGTCCACCGTGACACTGCGCGTGGCCGAGGGGTCGGTCTTGGAGGTGCGGTCACCGTCCATGCCGCGGTACAGCCAGTAGTACGTGGAGGCCGCGTTGGACTTCGTGCCGGTGTGGACCTCGACCTGCTGGTAGCCGCGCCACTCGGTCCAGGACTCGTCCTCGTCCTTGGTCAGCGGGTCGTTGGGGAACGCCCAGGCCGGCTTGCCCACATAGTCGTACGTGGTGGTCATCGTCGGTGCGCCGTCGTTGCCCTCGCCCGCGCCGGGGCCCGGGTCGACGCTCACCTTGGCGACGACGTACTTCTTGAACCAGCCCGACCGCTTCTCCGTCGCCCCTTCGGGCAGCCATTCCTGCTTGAAGCACGCCTGCGTGTTGTTCGACTCCGTCGGCGGGTTGTCGATGTCGCAGGTGTCCTGGTCGTCGTAGTCGCGGTAGGTGACGTTGACGAACGAGCCGAGGTCACCGTGGATCTGGGTGACGCGGCGGAAGTTGAGGACCCCGCCGCCGAGTTGGTTGTCCCGCCACTCACCGTTGATATTGATGGTGGGCAGGGTGATGTCGTCGCCGTCGCCGTAGCCCTTGCGCTGCACATAGTCCAGCCAGAGGGTGTTGTCGACGGTGCCCTCGGGGTTGGGCAGGCCGTACTTCATCTGGTACTGCATCGCCGGGTCCCACGGCGAGGAGTTGTCGTCCCGGACGAAGGTCTTGACGTCCCACAGCATCTTTGTGGCGAAGAAGGTCGGCGAGTACGTCTCACCGTTGATCGTCTTGCAGCCGTTGTCGGCGTTGGTGCCGTCGCACATCAGGTCCATGGGGACGTCCGGGTACGAGTCCGGGTTGGACGAGATCGCCGGACAGGCCGCCGGTTCGCTGGACAGCGGGTCCTTGTCCGCCATCCGCTCCACACAACGGCCGACGTAACGCAGGTCGACCTTGGCGGGCAGCTGGGCGCCGGAGATCTGGGAGGCCCAGCCGTACTCGATGCGCACCGGGTAGGCGGCGGAGTCGTACGAGCGTGCCTGGTCGGTGAGGAGAACGGAGCGGTAGTGGTTCTGCTCCTTGTCGTAGAAGTAGGCGGTCTCGACCTCGCTCGGGTCGACGACGCGGTCCAGGCCCCAGCGGTACGCCTGCTTGGTGACTCCTATGCCGCCGTCGTAGCCGGGCTCGCCCGCGTCGTTGCCGAAGACGGGGACGGTGAGCACGGAGGAGGTGGCGTCGCCGGTGCGCTCGGCGCGGCCCCAGCCGAAGTAGTAGCGCATGCCGTCCTGGGTCGAGATGACCCAGTACTCGTCGTCAGCGCCATGACCGCCCGTCAGGTGCTGGACGCGCCAGCCCGGGTCGTCCTGGACGTGGTACGAACCGGTGCCGTTGCCGTCCTGGACCAGAGGGGAGCTGACGCCGTTGAAGTTGATGACGTACATGGCGCCGTCGGGCTCGTTGTCCGAGTTCGGCGAGTCCCAGCACAGGTCGCCGACCCAGCCGGAGCCGGTGCCGTCGTCCTGGCAGCCGCGGTAGCGGCGCTCGATGAAGCCGACACCGCCCAGCTCCCAGCCCAGGCCGGCCCATCCGGCCTGGGTGTTCTCGGCGGAGGTCAGGCTGTCGACCGACTGCGAGTTGTACGACAGCGACAACGACGGCGCGTTCCCCATGGGCGGCTTCGGTGCCTGCATCGGCAGGTCGTAGGTGAACGCTCCGGAGCCGATCGAGACGTTCCACGAGCCGGACGGCTTCAGCGAGGAGGCCCGGTAGTCACCGGCCTCGGACGACGAGCCGGAGGTCAGGGCGTACACGGTCGCCGAGGAGGCGGTGGTCGCCAGGGTCGAGCGGGACAGGTCCGAGCCCGCGGTGTCGAGGGCGAAACGCTCGGCCGTCGGGTCGCCGTCGGCCTGCACGGTGGCGGTGATCGTGCCCTTGGCCACGTTGTTGGAGACGGGCACCGGCATCGCCTTGCCCAGCGAGCAGCCCTTGGCCTTCGGGGTGGTCAGCGCGCACGCGGGCAGGGACACCAGCCGCAGCCGGGAGGCGAAGTTGCCGCCATAGGCGTACTTGAAGCCGGAGTAGTCGAACGTGACCTGAACCGGGCCGGCGGTGGCCGTGCCGTCCCGCCGGGTGACCTCCACGCCGAGGCCGATGCCGCCCACCGGCGACAGTCGCTTGTGGTCCAGCACCTTCACGTCCACCTTGGCGGGGACGGTTGTCTTCGAGGACTGCGCGCGGAACTTCGCGGTCGCCGGGGCGGGGCCCACGGAGACCGCCGCCTTGTTCGTGTCCTTCGCATCGTCGGGGGCGACCGGGACCCGCTTGCCGTTCTTCAGACCGGCCAGCGACACCCGCGCCTGGGCCGCCTTGGGCCAGACGGTGCGGGCCGGCTTGGTCGGGGTGGCCTCCGCGCGGTCGCGAGGCACGGCTCCGGCGGGCTGGGCCGGGACATTCACGGGCTGCTTGCGGGAGGCCTTCGAGGCCTCCGCGGCGGACGCCGCGCTCTCCATCGTCGGCGCCACGAGAAGCGATGCGGTCAAAGCCGCCGCCAGGCCCCACGAACCCCGTCTGCCACGTCTGCGCGTCAGTCGCACGGACCATCCCCCACCCAGCCGGGCCGGGAGACCCCGGCACGTCAACGAACAGGACCTGTCGCCAGGGCGAACGCGGCATTCGCTCCAGGCAATGTGATCAGGCCATCGATGGACGCTAAATGGTCACTCATCAACCGAGGTAGCCCCACATAATCGGATGATCTACACGAACCCTTATTTCACAGCCTCTTTACGGATGTGACTTGCATCACTACTGACAAGCAAATCGCGATCCAGCTTCTGACCTGCGAAGACAGGTCTGGTGCAGCCGACGCCGAGATGGTTGAATCCAGCGGCTGTTTGCACACAACGAGGGGGAGGCTTCCAGCGAATGAACGCCGACATGGGCAGACCGAACCGACGGCGGATACTCAAGCGCGCCGCGGGCCTCACCGGCGCGGCACTGCTGGGTTCCGCCGTCCTCTCCAGCGCCGGTACCGCCGCCGCGGCCGTGGCCACGTCCAAGCGCTTCGACCTCACCGACCCCTCCGACGAGTGGTTCCGCGAGATCCTGTTGCAGGAGACCCGGATCCTGCAGTCCTTCTCCTTCGACAACACCAACAAGCACCTGTACACGGCCCAGTTGGTAGATGCCGGACGCCAACTCCCGGGTGAGACCCGGGTGTACACGGGCACTGAACGCGGCACCAACGGTGACCTGTGCATCACTCGGCTCGACTGGCGGGGCTACATCATCGGCCGCATGTACCTGAAGGGCTTTGGCCACGGCGTCTCCATCGCCACCGAGCCCTCCGGGAACAGCGCCTACCTGTGGACGGAGACCGCCTCGGTGCCGGACAGCGCGAACGTCGGCTACGGAACCAAGATCGCCCGCTTCAAGTTCGCCAACGGAACCGTCCTCACACCGGACTCCCACCGTGTCACCACGCTCGACCCCGTGCCCGGTTCGGACCACAACACCATCGCCGTCGACCCCGTCAACAGCCGCCTGGCGGTCCGTCACCGCATCAGCGGAACCTGGAAGATCAACCTCTACGACCTGGCGACGTTCAAGACCGGCACCTTCACCCCGCTGGCCTCCATCACCCAGCCGCCCGTGCTCACCGGGCCCACGTTCCAGGGCTACACGACGCTCGGCCAGTACCTCTACACGCTGGACGGCACCGCCTACACCTACGACTCCGCCGGCAACCGGACCAGCGACAGCAACACCTATGTCACCTCCATCGACTGGAACACCGGATCGGTGGTCCAGCGCAGCCTCAGCAAGGCGGGCGAGAGTCTCTTCTACCGGGAGCCGGAAGGATTGGCCATCCAGATCCCCGACACCTCGAACCCCACCGCGGCCCGCCTCCACATCGGCTTCGGCTCCGAGAAATCCCTGCAGGAGACGGACAAGAAGGCCAGCTTCTACTACAAGGATCTCCTGGTCTGACGCAGTGACCGGGCTCCCGCTCCGCGTACGCCAGATCGCCCAGGGCGGGGTGGTCACCGAACTGTCCGGTGACCACCCCGCCCTGGTCCTTACCTGAGAACCATCACGGGTTCTCGATGGTGATGAAGGGGTCCCACTGGAAGTACCCCTTCAACTGGCGGTGGTGGTCCAGGATCTGGAAGTAGAAGTGGTAGACGACCTTGCCGGGCTTTTTGACTGTCGTCCGCCAGTAGTGGTCCTGGTAGTTCTGGGTCACGAATTCCGGGCTGCCCTCGGAACCCTCTTTCGGCATCGGGTAGATGCCGTCGATGATCTCGATCTCCGGGGTCCTGATGAGCTGGTGGCCGGTGTCGCTGCTCACGTATTTGTACAGTAATGCCTTGTAGTCGCTGCCGAGCGACAGTGTCGTCTCGCGCCACCTGATGCTGTCCCCGGGTTCGGCGCGGAGGTTCAGTTCGGCGCCCGACGTGCCGACGATGTGGTCGTGGCGCGTGGTCATGTAGATGAGGTTGTGGTCGGCGTACGTCGGTGCGTCCGGGTTCCTCGACGCGTTGGGGTTCTGTTCGACGATCGTGGCCGCGTCGAACGCGATCAGTACGTTGAGATCAGCCATTTCCTGTCCCCTTCGATTACGGATACGGATACGGGCACGGGCACGGATTCAGGGCACCTTGTACGCCATCGCTCGCGGATAGTCGTGCCGGTGCAGGCGGACGCGGACCAGCAGGGTGCCGGCGTTGACCGGGTCGGTCGGGTCGGTGAGGCGGGTCAGCAGGTCGTCCAGCTCGGCGGTGTGGGCGAGGGTGAGCCCGTTCGCCGGGGTCTCCTTGCCGGCGAAGACGGCCGCGAGGCGGTCGTAGTGCCAGGGGTGGAGGACGTTGTAGAAGTCCGGGTCGGGGGAGCCGTGGTCGTCGGTCGCCGACGCTGTAGGTGACCGCCGCCGCGCCGACGCCGTGGATGCGGGCGTAGGCGTCGGCGGCCTGGCCCGCGCCGCCCTCGGTGGGCGTGCCGACCCACTCGATGTCGCCCTCGGCCCGGAGGGTGGTCAGGAAGGGGCCGAGGTGGTTGCCGGGGACGCCGAACAGGTGGGTGATGCCCAACTCGGCGAGGCGCAGGGCGAGATAGCGGGCGACCGTGCACCCGGGGGTGATCGCGGTCACGAGCGGTCCTCCCCCTGGGGAGCGTTCGGGTCCGGTTCGGTGACCGGCGGGGCCTGGTGGACGGCGACCGCGGCGCGCACGGCGCTCTCCAGGGCGCCCTCGATCCAGGCGTGCTTGAGGGAGGTGTGCTCCCCGGCGAAGTGCACGGGGCCCTCGGGCCGGGAGACGTCCAGGTGGAAGCTGGTCATCTGGTGCGCGGTGTAGATCGCCGCCTCGCCGAAGGCGTACGGGTCACGGGCCCAGCTCTTGGTGGCGCCCCGTCCGGTGAAGAACACCTCGATGCGGCGGCCGTGCAGGGCCTGGAGGTTGCGCAGGGCGTAGACGTAGCGCTCCGCGTTCCGCATGGAGTCCCAGCGGGCGGCGTCGTCGGACCAGGAGTACGAGGCGAGGACCACGCCGCCGGTGCTGCCCTCGACCCGGTGCGACGGGTAGTACATGAACCGGTTGGGGTTGTCGGCCGCGGAGCCCCCGCCGAAGCAGTGGGTGGCGGGGCGGACGGCGGGGCCGCGCAGCGGCATGGTGCTGTTGAGCTGCCGCATCTCCTCGGTGACACCACTGTCCTTGACGGCGGCACCGAGCAGCCCGGCGTCCGCGTCGGCGAGCGAGGGTGTGTGGGCGGGCTCGGTGCCCACCTCCAGCCCCAGCCGGTAGTACTCGTACACACCCGGTGCGATGCTCTCGAGCTCGCTGCGCCAGTCGTCCTCGGTGAACTCCCACCACCGGTGGCTGAACTCCAGCAGCACCTTGGTGGCCTGGTCGTAGTGGGTCTCGATGATGGCGCGGCGCTTCTTGTACGACATCGAGGGGACGATCTCCACGAAGCGCAGGGCGGAGAACGGGATGGTGACGATCGCCAGGTCGGCGGTCCACCGGCGCGGCGGGGCCTGCGGGTCGTTCTCGGCGACGGTCTGCACGGTGACGCCCCAACCGTCGGGTCCTGCGGCGGTTCCCTCGGGGTCGGCGTCGCGGCTGGGGTCGTGGTACTCCAGGCGGATCATGCGGTGGCCGAGCCGCACCTCGTCGCGCAGGCCCTCGTGGAGGGCGTGCGGCAGGCGCCAACTGCCGCCGGGTATCTCCCAGTAGCGGACGGCGGGATTGATGTCGCTGCGGCTCAGGAAGCTGTGGAAGAAGGAGAGGTGCAGCCGCGAGGACATGTTCTCCAGGGTCCCGACGGCCTCGATCGCCTCGTCGCTGAGGCCGGCGTGGTCGCGCAGGAAGCCGCCCATGGAGTAGCCGTCGAAGTCGCGGATCACCCGGGCCCAGCCCTCGACCCACTCGTCGAACGGCTTGTTGACGCGCTTGCCGTCGACGAGGTCGGAGTAGTAGTCGCGCACGCTCTCCAGCGCGTCGTCGACCATCTTCACGACGGGGGCGCGGACCTCGTCGCCGGTGAGGTGGAAGCCCTCGTTGATCCGCTCGGGAGTGGTGGCGTAGTCGGCACGCCGCACCTGGACGCGGTTGGTGCGGATCCAGGAGTTGCCGCGCTTGTCGGGTTCGCGGAAGTCGGGGCTGTCGTCGCCGTAGGTCCAGGTCCGGCCGGTGAAGGAGGTGTACGTCACCGGGGGGACGGGGACGTCGGGGCCGCTGCCGGTGGCGGGGTCCACGTCCACGTTGTAGAACTGGCGGCGGCCGAGCCCGAGCTTGTCGACGAGGGCGAGGACGAGCGGGTGGAAGTCGGGCAGCCGCATCGCGCCCGCCTCGGCGTACTGGGCGGGGTCCTCGAAGGGCTGGTGGTGCCTGGTGGCGCGGAAGGTCTTGATGCGTCCGCCGACACGGCTGGCGTTGGCCTCGATGATGGTGACGTCGTGACCGGCGTCCTTGAGCAGGCGGCCGGCGACGAGGCCGGTGATGCCGGCGCCGACGACGAGGATCTTCTTGCGCGGGTGGTGGGTGGGGCCGAGGCTGCCCGTGTCGATCAGGGTGTGGAGATAGCCGAGCTTGAGGTCCTTGTCGTCCGGCCCGACGAGGAGAAGTTCACGGGCGAGCTTGAGGCACGTCTGCCAGCGCGCACGGGTCGCGGAGTTGTCCCGTGGAGTGTCGGTCATGGTGGGAAATCGTAGATATGCAGAAACGATTACGTCGGTCCCCCGGTGAGTAAAGTCCTAAAAACACCGATCGCTTTTCTTGACGGAATTTCGGCTTGCTCGCATTTCTCCACGGGGACCGAAGTTCCGTCAGGGGCGGAAGAGCAAGGAGGCGAAGTCGAGGCAGAGAATTCACGCGCGGAATGTGGAAATCCTGGGAAGTCGATGGCGACAGTTCCGCCTGGCCTTTTCCCCGACGGCCTTTTCAACCCCGGCCCGGCAGCTGCGTCACGCCAAAACCGCGGTCATCCCGGTCCGGGGATCGTGCGCGCAACCGGGTTCGGCTGAAACGACTCTTCAGGGGAGGGCCGGCCGATGGGCCGGCCGTGTGGACGGGACGGCGGGCGGGGTTGATGAAGAAGCGGGGCGTTCTGCTGTGCTGTGGCGGGCTGGTCGTCGTACTGGCGGCCGTGGGTGTCGTGTGGTGGAACTGGTTCAGGGCGCCGTACTCGGTCGCCGGCTCGCCCCCGGTCGATGTGACCGTGCGGGCCGAGAAGTCCCGGTATCCCGATGTCCGGGAGACCGCCGAGGACGTCGACACCGTCGTACGGGCGTATGTGCAGCGGCTCAAGGCCGGTGACGTGGAGGGGCTCATGGAGCTCGCGGGGCCCGCGTACGGGGAGACCCGGGGCGCCGCGTACGAGCATGTGCGGGAGTTCGGCGAGGGGGCCCGGGGGCATGTCGAGGTCACCGTGCTGGAGGGGTCCGTCGACTACTTCAACCCCGTCCGGGTCACGTACGAACGGACCGGCCAGGAGCAGGAGTTGCTGCTGGTCAAGGACGACGGGTTCTGGTGGATCGGGTTGGGCGACGGCGACCCGGCGGCGGGGCGGTAGCGCGGAGGGCGGTAGCGCGGAGGGCGGTAGCGCGGAGGGCGGTAGCGCGGAGAACTTCCGCTACTTCTCGTACAGTTCCTCGATCTCCGCCGCGAACGACCTTTCCACGACCTCCCGCCGCAGCTTCATCGACGGGGTGAGGTGGCCCGCCTCCTCCGTGAAGCCGCCGGGGACGATGGTGAAGCGGCGGATGGATTCGGGGCGGGAGACCAGGCGGTTGGCCTCGTCCACCGCGCGTTGCAGGATCGCCCTCAAGTCCGCGTCCTCAGCGAGGTGTTCGAAGGCGATGTCGTGCTTGGCGTTCATCTGGCACCAGTGGGTGATGCCTTCGGGGTCGAGGGTGAGGAGCGCGGTCACGTAGGGGCGGCGGTCACCGACGACCATGGCGTGGGCGATGAGGGGGTGGGAGCGGAGCCAGTTCTCCAGGGGCGCCGGGGCCACGTTCTTGCCGCTGTCGGTGACGAGGATCTCCTTCTTACGGCCGGTGATCGTGAGGTACCCCTCGTCGTCCAGTTGCCCGATGTCACCCGTGGCGAACCAGCCGTCCGGGCTCGCGGGGACGACACCGCCGGCCTGCGGGTCCCAGTAGCCGCGGAAGATCTGGCCGCCGTGCAGGAGGATCTCGCCGTCGGCGGCGATACGGACCCGCGTGCCGGGGAGGGGGCGGCCGACCGTGCCCAGACGGGGCCGGTTGGGTGGGGTGACCGTCACGGCGGCCGTCGTCTCCGTCATGCCGTAGCCCTCGAAGACGTCGATGCCCGCGCCCGCGTAGAAGGCGGCCAGGCGCCTGCCGAGCGGGGAGCCGCCGCAGATCACGTAACGGACCCTGCCGCCCAGGGCTTTGCGGATGCGGCGGTAGACCAGGGGGTCGTAGAAGGTGCGGGCCGTCTTCAGGAAGGCGGAGGGGCCCGGGCCGGTGCCGTGTTGCTGCGCCTCCAGGGCCTCGCCGTAGCGGCGGGCCACGGCGGAGGCGCGGTCGTACGACGAGGCGCGGCCCATGCGTTCGGCGGAGGCGCGGGCCGTGTTGAAGACCTTCTCCAGGACGTAGGGGATCAGGAAGAGGAACGTCGGGCGGAAGGACTTGAGGTCGGCCAGGAGGTCCTCGGTGCGGAAGCTCGGCGAGTGGCCGACGCGGATCCGCGCCCGCATACACGCGATCGAGACCATGCGGCCGAAGACATGGGCGAGCGGGAGGAAGAGGAGGGTGGAGGCCTCCTCGTCCGTCTTCGCACGGAAGATGGGATAGAGGAGGTCGATCGCGTTGTCGACCTCGGCGCAGAAGTTGCCGTGGGTGAGGGCGCAGCCCTTGGGGCGGCCGGTCGTGCCCGAGGTGTAGATGAGGGTCGCGAGCGTGTCGGGGCCGAGCACCCCGCGCCGTACGGCCACTTCCTGGTCCGAGACGTCCCGGCCCAGTTCGGCGAGCCGGTCCAGGTGGCCCTTCTCGAAGACCCACATGTGGCGCAGGTCGGGGATGCGGTCGAGTTCCGGGCCGAGGGCGGCGGCCTGGCCCGCCGTCTCCACGGCGAGGGCCACCGCGCCCGAGTCCTGGAGGATCCAGCGGGTCTGGAAGACGGAGGAGGTCGGGTAGACGGGTACGGTCACCAGGCCCGCCGCCCAGGCGGCGAAGTCGAGGAGCGTCCACTCGTACGTCGTCCGCGCCATGATCGCGATACGGTCGCCCGGCATCAGGCCGTCGGCGATCAGGCCCTTCGCCAGCGCGAGCACCTCGGCGGCGAACTCGGCCGCCGTCACGTCCCGCCACCGGCCGTCGTCGCCGGCGCCACCGTCAGCACCTTCACCCGCCGTGCCCTCGCCCGCCGTGCCCCTGCCGACCGCGCCGCCGGCCTTGCGGCTGAGGACGACCGAGTCGGGGGCGTGGGCCGCGTTGTCGAACGGGATGTCCGCGAGCGACCCGTACGTCACGGGTGCGGCGAGGGCGGGGACGTACGCCTCTCGCACGATGCCGTCCAGCCGCTTCAACTCGGGTTCCACCAGCGCGGGTTCGATGCGTTCGAGGCTGGACACGGGCGGCTCCTGGGCGTTCGGTGTGTCCGGATCGTACGGGGTTGGTGTGTGAGGTTCGTGTGAGTGTGGCGATGGTCCGGAGGTGGAACGGGGCCGGGGATGTGCAGTGTCTCCGGTTGCCCGCGTGGCGCTCCCGTGCAGGTCAAGGGCGTACCAAGTTACCTGAGGGTCGTTCAGCTCCTAGGCTTCGGCGGTGCTCCGACAGGGCATTACCTTGGGTAACCTGACTTGTGAGTAACAAGGCCGCGCAGGCGAAGGGGGAATCAGTCCTATGCCCACCCTCACCCTCACCCAACCGCCCTCCCTCAGCCCCCTTCTCGCCCGAGGCGCCCTCCTCTCGCCGTGCAAGAGCCTCAAGCTCCCCCGCGCGGCCGACCGGTACGGCGCGGACGCGGCCGGCCGGCCCCACCCGCCCTCCCGGTTCGCCCGGCTGGTCCTCCCCGGCGTCCGGATCGACCTCGCCCGGCTCGCCGCGTACGAGCGCGTCTGCGGGTTCCCCACCGGAGAGGACGCCGTCCCGCTGACGTATCCACACATCCTCGGCTTCCCGCTCGCGATGCGGATCATGGCGGGCCGGGACTTCCCGTTGCCCCTCCTCGGACTCGTCCACACCTCGGTCGAGATCACCCAGCGGCGACCGCTGCCCGCCACCGGGGAGTACGAGATCACCGTGTACGTCGACGAGTTGACGCCCCATCGACGGGGCACCGAGGCGACGGTGGTGACCGAGGTGCGGGACGGGAGCGGAGACGGGGACGGGCACGGCGGCGGTGGGCACGGAGGCGGAGGAGGGGGAGACGTGGTCGCGTGGGAGTCGCGGAGCACGTATCTGGCCCGGCACCGGCGCATGGACGCTGCCCGTCGCGACGGGGGCGAGAGGGACGGCAGGGGCGGCGAGCGGGGTGCGCGGACGCGGACGCAGGGTGCGCGGAAACCCTTGCCCGGGGTTGCCGAGTGGCGGCTGGCCGGGGATGTCGGGCGGCGGTACGGGGCAGTGTCCGGGGACCGTAATCCGATCCATCTGCACGCGCTCAGCGCACGCCTGCTCGGCTTCCCCCACGCGATCGCGCACGGCATGTGGACGGTGGCCCGCTGCCTCGCCGAGCACGGCACACCCCCGGCGACCCTCGTCCGCGCGGAGTTCCGGGCACCGGTACCGCTGCCGAGCACGGTGACGTACGCGGCGGACGGGCAGGCGTGGGGCGGCTTCGAGCTGCGGAGCGGGAGCCTCGGCGAGGGAGCGGGGGCCCAGGGAGCGGGGGCCCAGGGGACGGCGGCCGGGGGAACGGCGGCCATGGGGGGACGGGTCCATGTGAGGGGCCACGTCTACCCGCTCGTCGCCTGAGACCTAACCGGTCCGGGCCGGGACGTGAGGCGTGGCCTCCTCGTCGTCCGTGCGGGTCGGAGGTGTCCAGGGGCGGCCTTGCATGAGGTCGCCGAGGCCGGCCCAGGCGAAGTTCATGAGGGTGGCGGCGGCCTGGCGGGCGGTGATCCCGGGCGTGGCGTTGGCCCAGGCGGCGAGGGCCTCGGCGGCGCCGACGAGGCCCTCGGCGAGACCGACGACCTCACGCTCGGGCAGGGACGGGTCACGGCGGGCCTGCCGCGCGGCGACCAGGATCAGCCCGGTCACGAACGCGACCATCTCCTCCCGCATCGCCGCCACTTCGGCGGCGAACGGTTCGCCGTGCGTACGGGCCTGGAGATGCAGTACGGCCCAGGCGTCCGGGTTGCGGGCGGTGTGCGTGAAGAACGCCCGCAGCCCCTCCCAGAGTTGGCGGTCGGCGGGCAGCTCGGGGTCGACTCCGGCGCGTACGGCGGTGGTGAGCGCCTTGGCCTCGCGGCGGATGCAGGCCGTGAAGAGGTCTTCCTTGGAGTTCAGGTACAGGTAGACCAACGGCTTGGACACGCCCGCCAGTTCGGCGATCTCGTCCATCGACGCGGCCCGGTAACCGCGCTGCCCGAAGGTCCGCACCGCCGCGTCCAGCATCTGCTGTTCCCGCACCGCGCGGGGCATCCGTTTGCTCTTCACAGCACCCATGCGGGCCAGCGTACGGTTCCGGCGACGCGTACGGACCTGGGCGTCGCGTGGGTGATCTTTGCCGGGGGCTCTCGGAGGGGCCTAGGAAGCCTGGCTCGACGTCGGCTGGGCGGTCTTGGCGGCCGCGACGGACTCGACGTCCTCGTTGTCCTTGTCGGCCGTCGCGTCGGCGGCCGCGTCGGTCGTCGCCGGGGTCTGCGTCCTCGCCGCGTCGTCGGCCTCGTCCTCCTGGCTGCGGTTGGCGGCGAGGTTGGACTTGACGCGGTCGATGGAGCGGTCGAGGCGGGGCGCGATCTGGGCGGCGGCCTGGTCGCGCTGCTTGCGGAGGGCGACGAAGCTTATCGGCGCGGAGACCACGAGGGAGAGGAGGACGATCCACATGCCGTTGGAGGCGCCGAGGCCGCGCGGGGCGACGCCGGAGTAGACGAGGGCCCAGACGACCACGAAGCAGCCCACGAAGATCCCGAGGCGCATCAGTGTGTAGCGGAGCATCTCAATCCACTCTTTCGTTTCCGTTCCGGACAGTGCCACAGGGCATCGTCCAGTGAAGCACGGTCGAGGGGCGATCTTGCAGGGGGGTCTCGCCGCTCGAGCCCCCAGTCGGGTCTCACGTCAGGGAGAGCAGCATCGTGATGTCGTCGCGGTGGTCGTCGGGGGCGACCCGGATGGCGCCGGGGACTCGGCCGACCTCCTTGTAGCCGCAGGAGGCGTAGAAGTGCTCCAGGCCGAGGCCGCCTCGGCAGGTGAGGCGGATGGCGTCTATGCCGTCGAAGTCCCGGGCCGCGGTTTCGGCCGCCCGCATGAGGTCGCGGCCGTAGCCCTTGCCCTGGTGGGCGGGGTGGACCATGACTGTGTACAGCCAGACCCAGTGGGTCATCAGGCGGTGAGTGTTGAAGCTGAAGAAGGCGGTGGCGGCGGGGGTGCCGGTGGTGTCCAGGCCGAGGAGGAGGCGGTGTCTGCCTTCTGCCATGGCGGTGAGGTGCTTGAGGAGTTCCGGGCGGATCGCTTCGCGGGTGACCGGGGGGACGAAGCCGACGGCTCCGCCGGTGTTGGAGACGTCCGTCCAGAGGGTGAGGATGCCGTCTCGGAGGGTGGGGGTGAGGGGTGGGTCGAGGTGGAACGTAAGGGGCATGGGGTGACCGTAGTCATTACGTGTGGCTCACCTCAAGAGGGATTCGCCCCCGCCGCCCCTACCCGTCCCAGCCCCCAGGGGCGGTGCCCCTTCGACCCCCAGCCGACCGCCCGGTGGGGCTTCTCGCGCAGTTCCCCGCGCCCCTGAAAAAAGCGGGGCTGCGCCCCGGCTTTTTTCAGGCCCGCAGGGCCTGACGCTTCAGGGGCGCGGGGAACTGCGCAACCGGCCCCCTTCAGACCCGCATCGGCTGCGGGGACTCCCTGCGCGCCGGGTCCGGGCCGTCGTACTCGCGGATGACCTCGTAGCGGGTGTTGCGTTCCACGGGGCGGAAGCCCGCGTCGCGGATGAGGTCCAGCAGGTCCTCGCGGGTCAGTTTGTTCGGGGTGCCGTAGTTGTCCGCGTCGTGGGTGATCTTGTATTCGACCACCGAGCCGTCCATGTCGTCGGCGCCGTGCTGCAGCGCCAGCTGAGCCGTCTGGACGCCGTGCATGACCCAGAAGACCTTGACGTGGGGGACGTTGTCGAACAGTAGCCTCGACACCGCGAAGGTCTTCAGGGCCTCCGCGCCCGTCGCCATCTGGGTGCGGGCCTGGAGGCGGTTGCGTACCTTGCCGTCCTTCATGTCCACGAAGTCGTGCTGGTAGCGGAGGGGGATGAAGACCTGGAAGCCGTTCGTCTCGTCCTGGAGCTCACGCAGACGCAGGACGTGGTCCACCCGGTGACGCGGTTCCTCGATGTGGCCGTAGAGCATCGTGCAGGGGGTCTTGAGGCCCTTCTCGTGCGCCAGGCGGTGGATCCTCGACCAGTCCTCCCAGTGGGTGCGGTGGTCGACGATGTGCTGCCGGACCTCCCAGTCGAAGATCTCCGCGCCGCCGCCGGTGAGGGATTCGAGCCCGGCGTCGATCAGCTCGTCCAGGATCTCCGACGCCGACAGGCCGCTGATCGTCTCGAAGTGGTGGATCTCCGTGGCCGTGAACGCCTTCAGCGACACGTTCGGGAGGGCCGCCTTCAGCTCCTTCAGCGAGCGCGGGTAGTAGCGCCACGGCAGGTTGGGGTGCAGGCCGTTGACGATGTGCAGCTCGGTGAGGTTCTCGCCCTCCATCGCCTTGGCGAGCTTCACCGCCTCCTCGATGCGCATCGTGTACGCGTCCTTCTCCCCCGGCTTGCGCTGGAAGGAGCAGTACGCGCACGACGCCGTGCACACGTTGGTCATGTTGAGGTGGCGGTTGACGTTGAAGTGGACGACGTCGCCGTTCTTCCGCGTCCGCACCTCGTGCGCCAGACCGCCCAGCCAGGCCAGGTCGTCCGACTCGTACAGCGCGATGCCGTCCTCGCGGGTCAGCCGCTCACCGGAGCGGACCTTCTCCTCCAGCTCGCGCTTGAGCCCGACGTCCATGCCTCCGCCTCTCCTCACCGACAAAACTCCTGCAACCGTACGCCTACTCCTCGTCCGGCAACTCACCCACCCGGTTCTCCCACTTCGTGGACAGCACGATCGTGGTACGGGTCCGGGAGACGCCCTTCGTGCCGGAGAGCCGGCGGATGGTCTTCTCCAGACCGTCGACGTCGGGGGCGCGCACCTTGAGCATGAACGAGTCGTCGCCCGCGATGAACCAGCAGTCCTCGATCTCGGCCAGGTCCCGCAGCCGGTCCGCCACGTCCTCGTGGTCGGCGGCGTCGGAGAGGGAGATGCCGATGAGCGCGGTCACCCCGAGGCCGAGGGAGGCCGCGTTGACGGTGGCGCGATAGCCGGTGATGACACCGGCCGCCTCCAGCCGGTTGATGCGGTCGGTGACACTGGGTCCCGACAGGCCGACGAGGCGTCCCAGCTCCGCGTAGGAGGCCCGGCCGTTCTCCCTCAGGGCCTGGATGAGCTGCCTGTCCACCGCGTCCATGCGATCGGTTGCCTTCCGCTGAAGAGTTGCGTTGTGGGTGATGGGTGTTCCACCGATGATCGGTGTCGGTCGTTGCCGATCGATGCCGATCGGTGTTGGTCGGTGTTGGTCAGTGAGACGAGAGTGGTGCCGGTCAGTGAGACGAGAGTGGTGCTGGTCGGTCAGATGAGAGTGGTGCCGGTGACGTCACCTGTGGGAGTCGCGCGCCCCGCCCACGTCGCCCTCCCACCGCCGGTACAGGGTGTGCGGGACGCCCGCCGCGTCCAGCGCCCGTCCGGCGACGAAGTCCACCAGGTCCTGGATGTGCGTGGCCCCCGCGTAGAAGGCCGGGGAGGCCGGCAGTACGGTCGCGCCCGCGTCGTCCAGGGTCACCAGGTGCCGCAGGGTCTGCCCGTTCAACGGGGTCTCGCGTACGGCGACGACCAGGCGCCGGCCCTCCTTGAGGGTCACGCTCGCCGCCCGCTGGAGCAGGTCCTTGCTCAGTCCCAGGGCCACGCCCGCGACGCACGCCGTCGACGCGGGGACGATCAGCATCCCCTTGACGGGGTACGACCCGGAGGACGGTCCGGCGGCCAGATCGCCGGCGCTCCAGTGCCGTACCCGGTCGCCGTCGACGTCCACGGTGAAGGTGCCGGGCTTGCCGTCGGCCCCACGGGACAGCCATTCCCGCAGGTCGTCACGCCAGTGTGCGTCCCGGAAGGAGATTCCCGTCTCGTCGAGCAGCGTCAGCCGCGAGGCCCGGGACACCACGAGGTCGACGCTCTCGCCGGCGGCGAGGAGTGCGCGCAGTACGGCCGCGGCGTATGGGGTGCCGGATGCGCCGGAGACCCCTACGATCCAAGGCGTACGCGGCGTCTCTCCTGGCTTGACTGGGTTCACGACACCGAGCCTATCCGGCGTCGTGGGACGGGAACCGGTCAAGGGGGCACGGCCGTTTCCTTCAGGGGACGAGTTGAGTCGGGGGTTCGACATGGCTGGTGGAATGCGTGGGGCGCTGAGTCCGGAGCGGGAGTGGTCGCGCCGGGACCGTGCGAAGGCCGCGGCCAAGCTGATGGTGGGCTGGGTGGCGCTGCTGTGGCTGCTCGAAGTGATCGACGTGGCGAGCGGTCACTCCCTGGACGACTTCGGGATCATTCCGCGCTCGGTGCCGGAGCTGGTCGATGTCGTGCCCGCCTCGTTCATCCACTTCGGCTTCGCCCATGTCGCCGCGAACAGCGTGCCGCTGCTGGTGCTGGGCTTCCTCTCGGCGCTGGGCGGGCTGCGCCGCTTCGCCGCCGTGTGTGCGCTGATCATCGTCGCGGACGGACTGGGGGTGTGGCTGATATCCCCCGACAACACGAACACGGCGGGCGCGTCGGGCGTCGTCTTCGGGCTCTTCGGGTTCCTGCTGGTCAGCGGGTTCGTCGAGCGTCGGCTGCTGGGGGTCGCGGTGGGTGTCCTCGTAGCCGCCGTCTGGGGCGGCTCGATCCTCGGGGGCATCGCCCCGACCGAGACCGGCATCAGCTGGCAGGGCCATCTGATCGGGTTGGTGACGGGGGTGATGGCGGCGTTCGTTTTCCGGCGGCGCGAACCCCGTACAGCGCTCACCGCGTAGGGCGCGCCTTCGGGTTCACGGGGAGCCGGCCGGTGGCGATCGTGAGCTTGCCGAGCGGGGTGTCGAGTGTCAGGTCAGGGCCGTAGGGGATGGTGTCGCGGCCCTGGTAGCCGTCGGGGCCGGGGTTCCACATCATGACGGCTTGGCCCCTGAGCGGGTCCAGGATCACATAGTGGGTGATGCCTCGGGAGGCGTACCGGCGAGGCTTGATCTCGTAGTCCCGGCGGATGCTTTCCGGCGACACCACTTCAGCTACGAATTCGATCAGATCGGCGGGGTACGCGCTGCGGTTCTCCGCCGCCGCCTCCGCCGGGATGACCGCGAGGTCCGGGCAGAACTCGTTGGCGTCGTCGCAAGGGAACGCCACATCGCTCACCAGCGCCCGGTCCGGCGGAAGCTGCTCCTCCAGGCTCGTCCACACCCCCAGGATCGTCTGCCCGTGGAACGGCCTGACGGGGTTCAGCATGATGCTGCCCTCGACGATCTCCGTCAGATAGCCGGGGAACATGTCCTCCAACCTGCTGAGCTGCGCGTGCATGCGGTCCTTGCTTGAGACGGTCACGCCGGCCTCCCTTGGTGTCCCCACCCCCGATGGTGGGCCGCACCGTAATCAGAGGGTCAGACCGCGAACCAGAAGATCGAGCAAGGCGCACACGAACAGGGCAATGCCGATGAAGCCGTTGACGGAGAAGAACGCCCGGTTCAGGCGGGACAGGTCGTGTGGCCGCACGATCGTGTGCTCGTACACGAACGCGCCCGCGACGATCGCGAGGCCCAGCCACAGGAACGCGCCCGCGTCGGTGACGACGGCGTACCAGACGAACAGCGCGGTCGTCAGCGCGTGGCACACCCGCGCCGCCCAGACCGCCGCCGGGATGCCGAAGCGGGCCGGGACGGACAGGACGCCCGACTCGCGGTCGGAGTCGACGTCCTGGCAGGCGTAGATGAGGTCGAAGCCGCCGATCCAGATGCCCACCGCCAGGCCGAGGACGACCGCGTCCCAGGACCACTCCCCCGTGATCGCGAGCCAGCCGCCGACCGGGCCCATGGCCTGGGCGAGGCCGAGGATCGCCTGGGGGTAGTTCGTGAAGCGTTTGCCGTACGGGTAGACCACCATCGGGATCACGGCGACGGGGGCCAGGGCGAGGCAGAGCGGGTTCAGCAGGGCCGCCGAGCCGAGGAAGACGACGACCGCGATCAGCGCGCCCGTCCAGGCGTGCTTGACCGACATCGCGCCGGTCACCAGCTCGCGGTGGGCCGTGCGCGGGTTACGGGCGTCGATCTCTCGGTCGATGATCCGGTTGACCGCCATCGCGAAGGTGCGCAGACCGACCATGCAGATGGTGACCAGGAGCAGCCGGACCCAGTGGATGTTGCCGTCCAGCTGGAACATGGCCGTGAGCGCGGCGATGTAGGCGAAGGGGAGCGCGAAGATCGAGTGCTCGATCATCACGAGGCGGAGGAAGGCCTTGGTGCGGCCCGGTTGCTGCGGGATCGCCGCCGACGCGCTGGTCACAGGCCGTACTCCTTCCAGCGGCGGTCGACGAGCGCCGCCGTGGCCGGGTCCGACTCGACCATGTCCGGCCAGCCCCCGTCCCGGGTGTAGCCCTCCTCGATCCACTTCTTCGTGGCGTCGATGCCGGCCTTGCCGCCCCAGAACTGCTGGTAGGAGGCGTGGTCCAGGTGGTCCACCGGGCCCTCGACGACGGTCAGGTCGCGGGCGTAGTCCGTGTTGCCGAGCGCGCGCCAGGCGACCTCGTGGAGGTCGTGGACGTCGCAGTCGGAGTCGACCACCACGATCAGCTTGGTCAGGGACATCATGTGGGCGCCCCAGATGGCGTGCATGACCTTCTGCGCGTGCTTCGGGTACTTCTTCTCGATCGAGATGATCGCGCAGTTGTGGAAGCCGCCGGCCTCGGGGAGGTGGTAGTCCACGATGTCCGGGACGATGATCTTCAGGAGCGGGAGGAAGAAGCGTTCCGTCGCGCGGCCCAGCGGCCCGTCCTCCGTCGGCGGGCGGCCCACCACGATCGACTGGAGCAGCGGGCGCTTCCGCATCGTCACGCAGTCGATCTTCAGGGCGGGGAACGGCTCCTGCGGGGTGTAGAAGCCGGTGTGGTCGCCGAACGGGCCCTCGGGGAGCATCTCGCCCGGCTCCAGCCAGCCCTCGATCACGACCTCGGCGTTCGCCGGCACCTGCAGCGGCACCGTCTTGCAGTCGACCATCTCGATCCGCTTGCCCGCGACGAACCCGGCGAACAGGTACTCGTCGATGTCACCGGGGAGGGGCGCGGTCGAGGCGTACGTCACCGCAGGCGGGCAGCCGAAGGCGATGGCGACCGGCAGACGCTCGCCGCGCTTGGCGGCCACCTGGTAGTGGTTGCGGCTGTCCTTGTGGATCTGCCAGTGCATGCCGATGGTGCGCTTGTCGTGGCGCTGGAGGCGGTAGAGGCCGAGGTTGCGTACGCCGGTCTCGGGGTGCTTGGTATGGGTGAGCCCGAGGTTGAAGAAGGAGCCGCCGTCCTTGGGCCAGGTGAACAACGCCGGCAGCTGGTCCAGATCCACGTCGTCGCCCTGGAGGACCACCTCCTGTACGGGCGCGCTGTCCGGCTTCACCTTCTTCGGCGGGACGTGGGTCATCGCGCCGAGCTTCCCGAACGCCTCGCGCACGCCGACGAAGCCCTGCGGCAGCTCGGGCTTGAGCAGGCCGCCGATCTTCTCGCTGATCTCGCCGTACGACTTGAGGCCGAGGGCCTTCAGCAGGCGGCGGTCGGTGCCGAAGACGTTCATCGCGAGGGGCATCGAGGAGCCCTTCACGTTCTCGAAGAGCAGGGCGGGGCCGCCGGCCTTGTTGACCCGGTCGACGATCTCCCCGACCTCCAGGTAAGGGTCGACTTCGGCCTTGATGCGCTTGAGATCGCCCTCGCGCTCCAGTGCGCGGAGCAGGGAGCGAAGATCGTCGTAAGCCATGGGGACAAGTATCCCCGAGGGGCTACCCTGACCCCGTCACGGGGCCCGGCGCACGGCCTCGCCGTCATTTCCAGGGGCCGGTACGCGCGGCCCGCCACCGCTTCCAGGGGGCTGTTCCATGCTCAGGGTGTTGATGTACCTCGTGCCGTTGGCGCTGACGATCTACGCCTTCATCGACTGCCTCAACACCCCCGAGGACGAGGCGAAGCACCTGCCGAAGATCGCCTGGGTCTTCATCATCCTGCTCTTCTGGATCGTCGGCCCGATCGCGTGGCTCGCCGCGGGCAAGCTCCGCAACGCCCCCGCCGACGGGCGCACGCCCTCCGAGTGGCACCGCAACCACCGCACGCAGTACGTCGCCCCCGACGACAACCCCGAGTTCCTGAAGTCCCTCGCCGAGGACAACAAGAAGGACGAGTCCCTGCTCAAGAGCTGGGAGGCCGACCTGCGCCGCCGCGAGGAGGAGTTGAAGCGGCAGGACGACGAGACGGGCGAGAAGGACAGTAAGGGCGACATGCGGGACAAGGGTGAGAAGGGCGAGAAGAAGGACGGCGACGAGTAACCGCGAGGAGCAGCGGCGAGCCGTCAGTCCTCGCGCAGGACGAGGGTCAGCAGGCCCGGGAAGCGGGCGTCGAACTCCTCGCGGCGCAGGCGGTTGACGCGCTTGGCGCCCTCGTCGCGCTGCTCGACGAGCCCGGCGCCGCGCAGTACGGCGAAGTGGTGACTGAGGGCGGCCTTGCCGATGGGCACGTCGAAGCTGCCGCAACTGCGCGTCCACACCGGGGAGTCCGCCAACTCCCGTACCAGCGTGATGCGTACGGGATCGGCGAGGGCCGCGAGGGCGGTCAGGACCGGGACGTCGTCGGGGTGGGTGTGCTCCGGGGCCGCCCGGTGGCCGGTGCGTTCCGTCATGCCCGCCTTCTTCCCTCTCGTCCCGCCGTCACCCGCCGCCATCCGCCGCCATCCGTCTGCGGCATCCGTCCGCGCCATTCGTGCGCGGCATCCATGCACGGCATCCGTCCGCGGCTCTCCGACGCTTCTTGCGGAGTGTTCGATGAGAACCATACACTCGCGACTGTTCGCTTTTCATTGAACAGTCGGGCGGGAGTCCTGCATGCGCGCGATCGAGTTCCAGGAGTACGGCGACCCCGAGGTCCTGAAGGTGGTGGAGGCGGAGGCCCCCGAGCCCGGGCCGGGACAGGTGAGCGTCGAGGTGGCGTACGCGGGGGTGAACTTCGCCGACCTGAAGGCCCGCGCCGAGGGCTACCGGGTGCCGGCACTCCCCTACCGCCCCGGTCTGGAGGTCTCCGGGCGGGTGCGCGCGCTCGGCGAGGGCGTCACCGGGCTGAGCGTGGGGCAGCAGGTGACCGCGCTGACGGACGCCGGCGCGTACGCGGAGGTCGTGGTGGCCGACGCGGTCACGGTCTTCCCCCTGCCCGAGGGCATCGACCTCCGTACGGGCGCCACGCTGCCCACCGTGCTGCCGACGGCGTACGCCCTCGTGCACACGGTGGGGCGGCTGCGGGCCGGTGAGACCGTGCTCGTGCAGGGCGCGGCGGGCGGGATCGGCACCGTGGCGGGGCAGTTGGCGAAGGCGGCGGGTGCCGGGGCGGTGTACGGGGTCGTGTCGGACGCCGCCAAGGCGAAGCACGCGCTGGGCCATGGCTACGACGAGGTCTTCGCCGGTACGGCCGCCACCGGGTTCTTCGTGGACGAGGTGCGCGCCGCGACCGGGGGCCGTGGCGTCGACCTGGTCCTCGACCCCGTCGGCGGCGACACCCTCCGCGCCGGTCTCGCCTCCCTCGCCCCCTTCGGCCGCCTCGTCTCCTTCGGCAACGCGAGCGGGGAGCGGCCGTGGAGCGTGGGCCAGCCCGAGCTGTACCCCCTCGGCCTGACCGTCTCCGGCTTCTCGATCCTCGCCCTCGCCAAGTCGGCGCCGTCCGAGCTCCGCGCCCTCGCCGAGCGGGCCTTCGCCACGGTCGTCGACGGGGCCGTGTCCCTGCCGGTGACCGCCGAGTTCGACCTGGCGGACGCGGCGGAGGCGCATGCGCTGATGGGGACACGCAGGAGCGTGGGGAAGCTGCTGCTGCGGGTGGGCGGGGGCGAGGGCGAGGGCGAGAACGGCGACGGGGCGTAGGACCGCCGTCCCCCTCGGTCCCTGGGCCTCAGCCCCTGGGCCTCAGTCCGTCGGCGTCTGTTCCATCTTGTCGACGACGGCGACCTCCAGCAGGGCCCGGCTGTCCGACCCCAGGTACTTGAGGGTCTTCTTGTCGAAGACCCAGACGTCGCGGTCGTCGCCCTCGCCGAAGACGAGACCGATGCCCTCGCGGCCGGCGGCGTCCTCCGCGTTGTCGACGACCCGCACACCCGGCACACGGGCGGCGGCACGGTACAGCGCGCCGTTCAGCTCGGGCAGCAACTGCGCCCCGTCGAGCATCGTGCCGATGTACTCCATCGCGGCCCACTCATGGGTCGGGCCCTGTCCGGTCGTGGCGGCCCACACCTTGTCGTACAGCTTGTCGGGGTCCGTGGGGAGCGCCTCCAGCTGGTCGTAGTAGCTGTTGTTCGGGTCGGCGTAGAGCGTCATGTCCTCGGTCGGGCTCTCCAGGCGCTTCTTGACGAGCTCGTCCGGCAGCCCCTCGAGCGACGGCCGCCCGCCCAGCCAGGTGGTGCGGGCCAGCCCCTTCCTCTTGCCGTCGACGGAGATCCAGTCCGTCCGCCGGTACGAGTACTCCTTCGGGTTCTCCGGCGTCTTCCACTCCCCGTCCACCACGGTCACGCCGTCCCGCGCCGTGCCCTGCGTCCTGATGTAGAGGTACTGGTCGTCGCGCACGGGTGTCGCACGCCCCTCCGTCGTGACCGTGGCGATGCGCTTGAGCAGCCCCGCCGCCTCCTCGTCGACGGTGGGCCCCCGGCCGGCCAGACCCGTCACGACCACCGTGGCGAGGACCGCCGCGGCCACCCCGAGCGGCATCGCGACCACGACGAACCGGCGGCGCGAGCGGGATGAGAGGTACGAGAGGGGGGAGCGGGAGGGGCGGGAGAGGACTGACTCGTCGGACTCGGAGGTCCGCCCGCCGGTGATCCGGACGGTGGCCTCGCCGGTGATCTCCTGCATCAGGTGGTCCTCAAGCCGCGACAGACGGTCGTCCGGCAGGAGCGGGTCGCCCGGGCTCGGCAGCAACCGTGCCAGTTCCTCGCGTTCCATGGGGTTCATCGGTGCCTCTTCTCTGCCTGGGCCTGAGCCCGCGCCTGTGCCTGGGCCTGGGCCGGCGGGGCCGCCTCGGTGCCGTCATCCGGTACCTGTCCGTCGCCGGGGAGGGGTCTCGCTCCCTCCGGCCGTACGGCGGGCCGCCGTACCGGCTGCCGCGCGAGTTCCGCCTCCGCGAGCCCGCGCAGCCGCTGCCGGGCGCGGGCCAGGCGCGACCGTACGGTGCTGACCGGCACGTCCAGGGATTCGGCGGCGGCCGCGTAGCTCAGCCCCGACCAGACACACAGGGCGAACACCTCGCGCTCACGGCGGCGGAGCTTGGCCAGGGCGGCGCGGGCGGCGGCGAGCCGGTCGGCGCCCTCCATCCGGCCGACCAGTTCGTCGGCGAAGTCCGGCACGGTCTCGCGTTCGGCGTGGCGCTCCGGGAGCCGGGCGAGGGCCGCGCTGTGCCGTCGGGCGGTGCGGCGGGTGTTGCGCAGCACGTTGGTGGCGATGCCGAAGAGCCAGGCCCGCAGGCTGTTGTCGCCGTCGCCGGAGGCGGGCACCTCGGCGTCCGGCAGCAGCTTCTCGCGGAGCCGCCACGCCTCCAGGAAGGTCAGTGAGACGACGTCCTCCGCGGTGTTCCGGTCCGCCGTCAGCCGCGCGGCATGGCCGTAGACGGCCTGCGCGTGCTCGCGGAAGAGGCTGCTGAACGCCTCGGGATCACCCGTACGCAAGCGTGCCCGTAGAGAATGTTCCACGCCCTCCCCTGTCCGCCCGACACCAGACGTCCCTGTGACCCCGGTCACAGGGAGAGCCCCCGGCCCCCGCCCCGCCCCCGCTCGCCGAACCGCCCTAACCTTCCATCCGATGTCCCGATCCGAACACCCCCCGGCCGCCGCCCGCCTCCGCCCCGTGGACCTGGCCCGGCTCTCCGGTGTGTCCACGCAGCAGATCCGCAACTACGAGGAGGCGGGGGTGCTGCCGGCCGTGCCGCGCACGGACTCCGGGTACCGGGTCTTCGGGGAGGCGCACCGGCGGGCGCTGCTGACGTACCGGGCGCTGTCGAAGGGGTACGGGGCGGTGGCGGCGACGCGGATCATGCGGAGCGTGCACGAGGGGGACGTGCCCGGCGCGCTGGCCCTGGTGGACGCGGCGCACGCGGCGCTGCACGCGGAGCGGGTGTCGCTGCGGGCGACGCGGGAGGCGCTGCGGACGCTGGCCGGGGAGCCGCCCGAGGACGACGTTCCGGACACCGACCTGCTGATCGGCGAGGTCGCCGCGCTGCTCGGGGTCCGCACGTCCACGCTCCGGGTCTGGGAGGCCGCCGGGCTCCTCTCCCCCCGCCGCGAACACGGCACCAACTACCGCCACTACACCCCCGAAGAGGTACGCGACGCCCGCTTCATCCTCGCGCTCCGCCGCAACCACTACCTCCTCGACGACATCCGCCCCGTCCTGGAGGACCTCCGCCACGAGGGCGGCACCGAGGCGCTCCACACCGCGATCGCCACCCGCCACACCACCCTGACCACCCGCACGACGGCGATGCTGGAGGGCGCGGGCCACCTCCACACGTACCTGACGGCCGACGCCGCGCCGAGCTGAGGACCGGCTCCGGGCGCGTGCGGCAACCGGGGCCTCCCTGCCCGACGACCGGCCCCGCCCCATCCGACGGCTGCCCCCGCCCCATCCCATGGCGGCCCCCGCCCCATCCCACGGCGGTCCCGCCCCCTACCTTCGTCGCTCAGCCCTAGACCATCGGCCGACGGCGGTACGGCGCCTGTCTCCGCAGACTGGCTCCACGTCACAGGGAGGAGTGGGCCGATGAGGGTCGGGCGGGGGCAGTTCCTGGGGATGGTGGCCGGGGTCGCGGGGGCGGTGGTGTTGCCGACGACGCGGGCGGCGGCGTTGGTCGAGGGGATGGAGAGCCGGCCGCGTGGGCTGTCGTACCGGAGTGTCGTCTACGAGGTCGGGGCGGGGGACACGCCCGGTACGGCGTGGAGCGCGGCGCGGGTGCGGCGGGACATGCGGGCCATCCGGCAGGAGCTGCGGGCGGACGCGGTCAAGGTGACCGGGGACGGGGTGGAGCGGCTGACGCGTACCGCGGCCGAGGCGGCGGAGCGCGGGCTGAACGTGTGGCTGGAGCCGACGCTCGGGGACGCGCCGCGCGAGGACATCCTCGACCATCTCGCGGAGACGGGACGGTTCGCGGAGGGGCTGCGGCGGCAGGGCGTCGACACGCACTTCAGCGTGGGTTGCGAGTTCTGGCTGTTCGTGCCGGGGATCGTGCCCGGCGACCACGTCCTGGAGCGCGTGGAGAACCTGCTGAACGGGAACTACGACCCGGAGCACATGATCCGCGAGCTGCGCGCCTTCACCGCACGCGCCGCCGCCGTCGGCCGCTCCGTCTTCCGGGGCCGCCTCACGTACGCCGCCGCCGACGAGGAGGCCCTCGACTGGGTCGACTGGACCCCCTTCGACATCGTCGGCCTCGACTACTACGCCAGCCACCCGACCCGCTCCGCCCACATCCGCGACCTCAAGCGGTATCTCAGGCACGGCAAGCCGCTCTCCATCCAGGAGTACGGCTGCTGCACCTTCGAGGGTGCCGCGGAGATGGGCGGCATGGGATGGAACGTGGTCGACCACGAGAAGGTGCCGCCGGAGATCAAGGGCGACCTCACCCGCAGCGAGGCCACCCAGGCCGCGTACCTCACCGGAGCGCTGAGCGCCTTCGAGGCGATGGGGCTCCACGCCGCCCACGCCTTCACCTTCGTCTCCCCGGACTCCCCGCACCGCCCCGACAACCCCCGCCTCGACCTCGACATGGCGAGCTACGGCCTCGTGAAGCCGATCCAGGACCGCCCCGGCGACCCGGACACCGACTGGCACTGGGAGCCGAAGGAGGCGTTCCACGCGCTGGCACGGGCGTACGGCCGGGCCGGCCCCTGCTGACCCTGCTGACCCTGCCGACCTGCGGACTGCTGACCCGCTGAGGCGATACGGCCCAGAAAAGGGCAAGAAGTGGCATACGCCTCGCCGCAGGTCGATGATGGACGAAGAGTAAGAAGGTGATAATCACGAACGGCCGAGCCGGAGAAGCGCCGTTCCTCGTCGCGACAGCCGTCCGCCGAGGACCGGGTTTCCGCGCCCGAGGCCATGCGGAGCGCGATCGAGCAGCTCACCGAGCTGCTGGGGCGAGTTCCCGAATCTGTTTCCGCGCTGAAGCCGACCGACGAGGGCTGGGAGGCCCCGGTCGAGGTCATGGAGCTGGAGCGCATCCCGCAGACAACCAGTGTGATGGCCGCCTACCGGGTCGTTCTGGATCCCGTGGGCAACCTGCTGGCGTACGAACGAGGACGCCGGTACACGCGCGCGCAGGTCGACCGGGGCTCCCGCTGAGCCGCCGAAGCCGCAGCCGAAGGCTGCCGGTGAGGCACAGCCGCCGGTGAGGCACAGCCGCCGCTGAGGCACAGCCGCCGCTGCGGCCGCGTGGCTCGACCCCCGTCGCACGTGTGGTGCCGCAGGGCGATGGCGGCGCCGTCGCCGCCCGTGGCGGTGGCTCGGGAAACCTCTGCGCCGTGCTGGAACTCGTCCTCGACCGAGGCTTGGTCATCGACGCGTTCGTACGGGTCTCCCTGGTAGGCATCGAGATCCTGAAGATCGACGCCCGGGTGGTCGTGGCCAGCGTCGACACGTATCTGCGGTTCGCGGAGGCGTGCAACCGGCTGGACCTGGAGTCGGGCCGCAAGGCCCCCTCCCAGCTGACGGACATCGTCGGGAACACCGTCGAGTCGGGTGCCCGGGGCAAGAGCAAAGGGGCGCTCACGGGCGCGGTCGAGGCCGTCACCGAGTCGCTCCAGAAGAAGCGCGGGGACGACGAGGACCGCGAGTCCGGGCGCGAGAAGCAGCGTGTGCGCTCCGAGCGGGGCGCGAGCCGCCGTTCCTCCAGAGAACGTGAGGAGTGAGCGAGCCGATGTCCGTGTACGTCTACGCGATCACCAAGGCGGCGCATCCGCTGGGCCTGGACGACGTCAAGGGCGTCGGTGAGGAACCCGCCGAACTGCACGCAGTCAGCGGCGGCGGGCTGAGCGCCGTCGTCAGCGAGAGCCCCGAGGACCTGTCGGTGAGCCGGCGGGACGTCGAGGCGCACCACGAGGTCCAGGAGCGGCTGTGGGCCGACGGCGCCATCCTGCCGATGAGCTTCGGCTTCGTCGCCCAGGACGAGGCCGCCGTCGAGGCCCTGCTCCAGGAGCGGGCCGAGGCGTTCTCGAAGCGCCTCGACGAGCTCACCGGGCGCGCGGAGTTCAACGTCAAGGGCGTCCAGGACGAGGACGCGCTCCTGCGCACCGTCCTGACGGAGTCGTCGCGGGCGCGTGAGCTGAACGACGCGATCCGCGAGGGCGGCGGGACGTACGAGGACCGCCTCGCCCTGGGCGAGTTGGTGGCGCAGGAGGTACAGGCCCGCGAGGAGGCGCTGGGCGAGGAGGTCCTCACCACGCTGCGGCCGTACGCCCTGGACGAGCGGATCTCCCCGGCGTCCCAGCAGTACTTCGTGAACGCCTCCTTCCTGGTGGACGGCGAACGGTCCGAGGAGTTCGCCGAGGCCGGCGGGGAGCTGGCGGAGGCCCTGGGAGAGGGGGTGGAGCTGCGGCTGCGCGGCCCGCTGCCGCCGTACAGCTTCGTATGACCCGTACGACCTTGAGGAGGCGACGTGGTGGGACTGGTCGGGACCATTCTGGGCGTGTCCGAGGGCTCGACCGAGCGTCGCCGCCCCCGCGCCACCGAGCGGAGGACCCGCGAGGCGGCACCCCGCGAGGAGCGCCGTACGGACGAGCCCCGCCGCAAACGGCGCAAGGCCGTGACCGACGAGGGCGACGCGGGCGGCGAGGACCGGGGCTGACGAGGACCGACCCGGAGAATCGGAGGAAGGGCCCGGCCGACGATGAGCGCGTACGGCGATGACGCCGGTTACGGCGACTACGGCGACTACGACCGCCCGATCAGCGGGCGCCAAGTGGCCCTGATCGACCTGCTCGACCGGCTGCTCAGCGGCGGGGTCGTCCTCACCGGCGGTCTGGTCCTGAGCATCGCCGACATCGACCTGGTGCGGGTCTCGCCGCGGGCGGTGATCGTCGCGGTGCGCGAGCAGATGGACGAGCAGTTCGCGCCCGCCCTCCCGCAGCAGGCGCATGAGCCGACGTATCTGGAAGGGGGCGGCCATGGCGACGACACCCCCGCCTGACGGCCCCCACACGGACCGCCTCCGTGAGGTGGCCGAGGCCGCGACCCGCGCGTTCTCCCTGCTGCCCGCGCGGCCGGAAGAGGTCGCTCCGCCTCCCGGCGGAGGCGGGGCAGTGGCCCGTCGGCTGCGCACCGATCCCGACACGGTGGAGCGGGACCTCGTCCTCACCATCGTCGAACTGCTCCGCCAGCTGATGGAGCGGCAGCCCCTGCACCGCGTGGACGCGGGCGGCCTGACCGAGGAGCAGGAGGAACGCCTCGGCATGACCCTGATGGTCCTCCACGAACGTATGACCGAACTCTGTGACCACTACGGCCTCACCCTGGACGACCTCAACCTCGACCTCGGCCCGTTGGGCACCCTCCTCCCACCGCCCAGCACGTGACCCGGGCGGTGGGTGGGCAGAGTGAGGTCATGCTCATGGATCAGGCACAGGCACGCCGATGGCTCGCCACCGCCGTGGCGGAGGCCAGGGTGGGACTCGCCGAGGGGGGCATCCCCATCGGCGCCGCGCTCTACGGCCCCGACGGCACCCTCCTCGGGCGCGGGCACAACCGCCGTGTCCAGGACGGCGACCCGTCCATGCACGCCGAGACGGCGGCGTTCCGGGCGGCGGGCCGGCAGCGGACGTATCGCGGTACGACGATGGTGACGACGCTGTCGCCGTGCTGGTACTGCTCGGGTCTGGTCCGGCAGTTCGGGATCTCCCGGGTGGTGGTCGGGGAGGCGTCCACCTTCCTCGGCGGACACGGCTGGCTGGCCGAGCACGGCGTGGAGGTCGTGGTGCTGGACGACCGGGAGTGCGTGTCCCTGATGCGCGACTTCATCAAGCACAACCCCGCCCTATGGAACGAGGACATCGGTGAGTGACCCCGTGACGACGCCCGCGGCCCCCGACGGCCCGCACATCCCGCATGCCCCCCGCATCTCCCCTGCCCCCCGCATCCCCACCATCGACCTGCGCCCCTGGCGGGACGGCGGCCCCGAGGCCCGCGCCGCCATCGCCCGTACGGTCGACGAGGCGCTGCAGACGGCCGGTTTCCTCCTCGTCACCGGCCATGGCGTCGATCCGGCCCTGCGCACCCGTATCCGGCGGGCCGCCCGCGCCTTCTTCCTGCTCCCCGTCGAGGCCAAGCAGGCGTACGAGGTGAAGGTCGGCGGGCGTGGCTGGCTCGGGCCGGGGGCCGAGGCGAACGGGTATGCGGAGGGTACGGAGACCCCGCCGGACCTGAAGGAGTCGCTGACGTTCGCGACGCACGAGCCGTTCGACGACCCGGTCGTGAACGCGGAGTGGTACCGGCCGAACGTCTGGCCGGCCGAGGTACCGGAGCTCCAGCCCCTCTGCGAGGAGTACCTGGCGCGGATGGGTGAGCTGGAGAACCTGCTGCTCTCCCTCCTCGGCGAGGCCCTCGGCCTGGAGCCCGACTTCTTCTCCCGCCATATGAGCCACCCCACCTACGGCTTCAACATCAACTGGTACCCGGGCACGGACGTCATCGGCGACCCGGCGCCGGGCCAGTTCCGGATCGGCCCGCACACCGACTTCGGGACGGTCACGATCCTCGACAGACAGGCCGGGAAGGGCGGGCTCCAGGTGTACACGGACGACGGCGGCTGGGAGGACGCCCCGTACGATCCGGACGCCTTCACCATCAACATCGGTGATCTGATGGCCCGTTGGACCGGCGACCGCTGGCGCTCGGGCCGCCATCGCGTGCTGCCGCCCCCGGCCGACGAGCCCGCCGAGGAACTGATGTCCCTGGTCTACTTCGGCGAGTGCACGCCGGGCACGATCGTCGAGTCCGTGCCCGCGCCGGTCGGCCGGGTGGCGTACCCGCCGGTGGACTCGCACGTGTACCTGCGGGCGCAGCTGGACTCGATCACCGTCAACTGACCCCGGTGTCCCCCGGATCGCGGTGGCGCGTGATCCACCAGACGCAGGGGCGGCCGGGACATCCGGTGCGGCCTCGGTGCCGGCATCGACGAGGGGCCGCCCACATGTCATGGGCACACCCGCACGCCACGGGGACCGTCTCGCCCCAGCCACTGAGAACCGTCTCGCCCCAGCCACGGGAACCGTCTCGCCCCAGAACCCGTCTCCCCCCCGCATCGCCTTGTATCGAGCGTTTGACACAAGATCCCACTCGGGGGCATCTTGTACCCACCGCTTGATACAAGATGATCCGGGGGGATCTCCACATGCTCGACACCGCCCCGCTCCAGCACCGGTTCCTCGACCACGCCGACCACTACGCCCGCTGGTCCGGCCTGGCCATCGGCCTCATCGCCGCACAGGCGCTGTCCACGCTGGGGGACGTCGAGTTCGAGCAGCGCGTCGTGTTCTGCATCACGGCCTTCGGCCTGTGCGCGGTGGCCGGCGTCCTGCTCGCCGACGCCCTGACCCTGCGCCCCCAGGAGGCGGTACGCACCGCGCGCCTCGCACCGCGCCTGGTCCGGGACCATGTGCCACCGCGCATGGGCCCCCTGATCGTCCTCCAGGGCGCCTCCCTCATCGTCCTGCTGCTGGTCACCGCCGCCACGGCGTCCGTCGACCCCGACCGCGCCCTCAGCACGGGCAAGGTCGTCGACATCACCTGCAACGGGATGCGGGCGACCCTCGGCCCCTGGCCCGGCCTCTACTACAGCCTCCCGATGTTCGGCGCACTCGCCATAGCGACCCCCACCTGCGTCTGGGCCCTGCGCCGCATCGCCCACGGCCCGGGCGAGGAGCAGCAGCGCCGCGACCGCGCGTGGGCGGTCACCGGAGCGTGGGGCCTGCTGGTGTCGAGCCAGCAGTTGTACGCCGTGCTGATGATCTCCGTCTCGCTGACGGAGACGGGCTGCGCGGGCGCGGTGGGCGCGCTCACCTTCTGGGTGTTCTACCCCCTGGCCCTGCTGAACCTGTTCACCGTCGTCTGGTCCCTGGTCACCGTCGTGGCACCCCGCGCGGTCGAGGACGAGGCGCCCGAGGACGGGGCCCTTGACGATGAGTGACCCCGCCGTCCGCGTCGACACCACCAGCCAGGTGCCACCGTACGAGCAGATCCGGGCGCAGCTCGCCGCGCTGATCGTCACCGGACGGCTGGCCGAGGGGGAACGGCTGCCGACCGTACGGCAGTTGGCCACGGACCTCGGTCTGGCCCCGGGCACCGTCGCCCGCGCCTACCGCGAGCTGGAGGCCGCCGAGCTGATCCGCACCCGCCGGGGCGCGGGCACCAGGGTCGCGGCGCTCCCGGCCGGTCCGACCCGCTCCTACGTCACCCAACTCACCACCCTCGCCCGGGACTTCACCGCCTCCGCCCGCGCGCTGGGCGCCGACACCGACGCCATCCTGGCCGCCGTCCGCGACGCGCTCGGCCCCGACCGCCCCTAGGGCCCTTCCGGCGATCACCCCCGGCTCACGCTGCAGCCCTGATGAACCGCTGTTACATCACAGCGCGGCCATTGAGACGTCCCGTTCCTACGGTCCCCGCATCAGCGGAGCCCCCGCTGAGGGACCAGAAAAGGGAACAGGACTGATCCGACGCATCGCCGGCTCGCGCGCCGCCAAGTCCGTGCTCGTCCTGGGCAGCGCGGCCGCCCTGAGCGTCACGCTGACCGGTAGCGCCTCCGCCGCCGTCTTCACCCCGCTGAAGGAGAGCACCACCGCTTTCCAGAAACAGTTCCGGCCGGTCTTCGACTACGACGGCAACGACTGTCTCCCCGCCGCCGCCATCGACAACAAGGGCAACCTCAACGGCGGCCTCCAGGACACCGGCTCGATCACCGGCACGTGCCGTACCGGCCACCACGGCAAGGCCGACACGTACTCCCGGGTGAAGTGCAACAACGGCTGGTGCGCGATCGTCTACACCCTCTACTTCGAGAAGGACATGGCGGTCGCCGACATCCCCAAGGCCGGCCACCGCCACGACTGGGAGGCCTACGTCGCTGGGTGCGCCAGGGCGACGCCAAGCCCTCCTACGCCTCCGTCTCGGCCCACGGCAACTACGAGACCAGGGCGTTCAAGGACGTCCCGGTCCTCACCAGGGGCGGCGTCGACGCCCGCGTCGTCTACCACAAGGACGGCTTCCTCACCCACTCCTTCCGCTTCGCCCACGGAGACGAGACACGCGGCGAGACCTGGAGCGACGGCGGCTGGGACAAGCCCGCCCTGGTCAGCTGAAACAGCTTCCCCAAGAGCGTCAACGGTGTCGACCTCCAGAACAGGATGAACACGGCCACCTGGGGCAAGGCGAACTTCCCGCTCAAGGACGGCCGTTTCGTCGACGAGCTGAAGGCCGCGCCGCCGAAGAAGGACGGGCGCGCGTTGATCCCGTTCAACCCCGCCGCCCTGACGGGCACGGCACGGCCCACCGAGCCGGGGCAGGGCGGCTTCCCCCACCCCTCCGCCGTCCTGCCCCTCCCCCAAGCCCGTCAAAGAGGAACTTCCTCCAACGGCTCCAGCACCGAGTAGTCCCCGAAGGAACGCCGATAACGCAGATGCCGCGTCTCCTGAGTGTGCCTGCGCTGCCACTCCTCCACGGCCGCCGGATCACTCCGTACGCCCGACTCCGCGCCGCACTCCCTCTCGTCCCCCGACACGCACCGCGCCTCGTACTCCGGCTCCGCCGTCGCGTCCTGCGCGATGACGTACGGCACGTAGCGGAAGACCCGCCGGGTGCGGGCGCCCGCGGCGTGCTCCCGTCGCTGATGGTGACGCAGCAGCACGTTCGCGTCCGTCTCCGCGCTCCCGTCGTAACGGGCCCGCGCCTCGTCCCGCCGTACGGCCAACTCGGCGCACGTCGCACAACCGGGCACCGGCACGGGCGGGCGCCCGAGTTCGCCACCGTCCCGCATGTCCAACTGACGCATCCTCACACCCTCCTCTTCGTACGGTGGTTGGCCGCCTTGACCTGCGCCCCGATGCGCTCGGCCGGTGTCGCCGGCCGCAGCGTCTCCGGGTCCGTCTCCCACTCCCGGCCGCCACCCACCGGGCGCAACACCGCGTACGGCCCGACCTTGTCCCGGTACTCCCCCACGCGCCGCGTCCGCGGATCGTAGACGAGCTGTCCCTCTGGTTCCACGTGCACTCCACAGCCCTGTTCGTCACTCTGGGTGTATCTAGCGTCGCCGAAGGGAACGGTCGCAATCAACGCGGAACGTGTGGCACTGGGCCTTTGCCACGGAGGAGCACGAGGGGGACTTGTGACGAGGCGGAACGCCGAGGGGGCCGGCGGGGCCGGGAGCGCGGTGCTGTTCGGAGAGGTCCTGCGGCACTACCGCGAGGCGGCGCTGCTGACGCAGGAGGCGCTCGCGAGGGAGGTCCCGTGCGACCGGTCGCAGGTGGCGAAGATCGAGGCGGGCACGAGGGTCCCGAGTGACCAGTTCGCGAAGCGGTGCGATGAGGTGTTGGAGACGGGTGGGGTGTTGGCCCGGATGTGGGGGAAGGTGGACTGGTATCCGCAGGTCGAGCATCCGGATTGGTTCAAGCGCCGGGCTGAGATGGATGCGGAGGTCGTCGACCTGCGGGCATACCACGAGCGGGTCATCCCGGGCCTGTTGCAGACGGTGGACTACATGGAAGCGCTGTTCAGCCGTCGCCGCAGGACTTCCGAAGAGGTGGAAGAGCGTGTCCGGGCCCGACTGAGCCGACAGCAACGCTTCCTGGAAGCCGACGGCCCGTTCTACGCCGTGGTGTTGGACGAAAGTTGTTTGCGCAATCTGGTCGGCAACCCGGCCGTCATGCGGGGCCAGTGCGCCCACCTGCTCGACGTGGCCGAGCGCGCCAACATCCACGTCCAGGTCGCCCCAGCCAGTCTCCCCGGACTCATCCGCCCCAGCGGCTCGATGTCGCTGATCACGCTGCCGGACGGCCACAAGTGGGTCTACTCGGAGACCCTGGACCGAGGCTTTTTCAGCGACGATCCGGCCGTCTTCGGACGGCACAGCCAGACCTATGATGTGCTCAGGGCGGACGCACCGTCAGCCCGCGAGTCCGCCGCTCTGATCAGCGACGCGATGAAGGGGTACGAGCATCATGGACAGGTACCAACTGAGCGTGGCGACCTGGATCAAGAGCAGCTACAGCGACGACAACGGCGGCGACTGCATCGAAGTGGCCCCCGGTTTCCCCGGACTCGTCCCCGTCCGCGACAGCAAGAACCCTGACGGCCCCGTACTGGTCATCAACCACTCCGCCTGGCTCTCCTTCATAGGGGCCGTTCGGTCGGAGTCGTAACCGAACGGGCAGCTTTCGCTCTACTCCGAAGCAACTGCCCCTCCTTTCACAGCTGTTGATAACCAGCAGCTATGACAACGGCGACAACACCGACCCACGCCCTCCTCGACATACCCTCGGCACACCAACCTCCGGAGGAACCCCCCTTCGTGGTGCTCGCCGGGGCGCGAGGCCTCGGCAAGAGCACGAGGTTGCGGGAGCTGCGGGCCGCGTACACGGGCCGTACGCCCGTCGCGTTGATCGACGGCGAGGAGGCGCGGTTCGACCGGCCTCCCCCGGGCCGACCACCGGTGTCGTGGTCGCCCGCGTACGAGGCGCTGTCGGTGATCGCGGAGCAGCTCGGGGAGCCGGTCGGCGGGGCGGGGCGGATCACGTTCCCCCGGCTGGCGTGCGGACTGCTCGCCGTCGCGGCCGGCGGCTGGGGCGATCGCGGCCTGTCGAGGATCTGCGCGGAGGCCGAGCGGGCGCTGCTGCTGAGCGACACGGGCGGCTGGCTGGCCGGGCGGTGGGTGGGGAAGGCCGTGGCCCGGCTGGTGTCGTCGATGTCGGATCAGGGGCCGGTGGTCGAGGCGATCATCGAGGGGGCGCTGGAGGCGTTCAGCGAGGGGATGTCGGCGTCGCACCGGCGGCTGCGCCGGGGCGCGGTCTGGTACCGCGACCACCCGAACGCGGCCGGGAACCCGAAGCTGGGTCTGGTACTTGTCTCCCAGCACTTCCGGGCGGGCGGCGACGCCAGGACGCACGCCGAGCGCCATCTCGTACGGGCGCTGCTGGCGGACCTGGACGACGCGTACACGGGGGTCGTGCCGCGTGCGCAGCGGGCCGGGCGGCCGGTGATCCTGATCGACAACGTGCAGGAGGCGGCCGGGCGACGGCTGCTGGAATCCGTACTGCGGGACCGGGCGGACGGCAGGGCCGACCAGGTGGCGTTCTTCGCCGGCCTGAGGGGGCAGGGCCACCCGGCGCTGCGGAACGCGGCCCGCCGCGCCCTGCCGGAGGTGACACGGACGGGCGGCGGCTGGACGCCGGGTGGTACGCCGTCGTCGCACGCCCTGCTGGTGTCGCTGCCGCCGCTCTCCGCCGACGAGACGCGACAGGTCGTCGAAGCGACCTGCACGGGTCTACGGGTCCCGCCCCAACTCGCACTCGCCACGCACCGGTTGACGGGCGGGAACCCTCTCGGCACGGCACTCCTGGCCGAGTCGGCCCGCCAGAACCTCCCCCTAGGGGCGACGGAACTGGGCGACCTGCTGCTGACAAACATGACCGCACACGACGACCACGGCAAGCACAACGACCATGGCAAGCACGACGACCACGGCGAACACGACGACCTCGGCAGGCGCCCCACCTATCAGGTGCTGCTGGACCGTCTCCTCCCGGCCGAGGACCACCTCGACGAGCTGACCGTCCTGGCCACCGCCCACGACCACGACTCGGCCGTCGCCCTCGCCGAGGCCATGCTCCCGACCGGCTTCGGCGAGTCGGCCGTACGGGCCCTGGAGCAACGCCTGACGGCCGAGGGCCACACCCCGGCCCCCGACCACTTCGTGAGCGACCCCTATCTGCGGTCACTGCTCCTGCTGAGGCTGCGCCACCGGGACGAGGCCCGCACCGACCCTCACCACGCGGCCTGGCGGACGGCCCACCGCACCCTCGCCGCCCACTACGCCACCAGCCCCACCCACCGCGCCCATCACGAACTCGCTCTGGGCGACCCGGGATTCGCCGTCACCCATCTCCACGACACCTTCCCCGAGACACCCGCCCCCACCTGGCTGGCCGCCCTGCTGCTCATCGCCTCGGCGCCGTACCACGAGGAACCACCGCCACACCCACAGGAGGGCGAACCCTCCACGCTCCACCAGCACGTACGCCGCCTCCTGCACACGGTCCGCCACCTGACGGACCCGCTGACCCCACCGGACCCGCCCCTGACCGACCATCTCCGCCAGGACCTGCACCACCTCGCCCACACCCACCCCACAGACAGCGAACCACTGCGGCGAGCGGCCCGGGACTGGCCGGGAAGCGCGTCGGCGGGCCCTCTTCCGGGACGCGGCGAGGCCACCCTCAGCGAGGCGGCTGGACACCGGGATACAGCTCGATCCGCACGCTGTCATCGTCGTCGATGACGTACGTGGGACCGGTACGGTGCCGCCAGCCCAGCGGCAGCAGGTAGTAGCGCTTGTCGCGCTCGACGAGCAGGCGCAGCTCGCTGTACCGGTACCGGTAGTGCTGCTCCTCGCCCAGGTCCTCCACCAGCGGGCCGGGAGATCCCGACATGCTCAGGCGGTCGGTGCTGAGCACCACCACGGCGGTGTGGCGCACCAGCCGCTCGGCGGTACGTTCGGCGGCCCCCCTGCCCTGCTGACCGGACGTCACGCCCACCGCCCAGAGCAGCAGCACCGCCGTCATCGCGACGCTCACCCCCCGCTGCCAGGCCTTCTGTGCGGCGGGCGCGGTGAGCCCCAGCAGCAGGCCGCAGGCCATGACGAGGGGCGCCGTCCAGCCGTAGGGCTGGATGTAGGGCCACAGGGCCGTGAGGCAGATTCCCGCGAGAACGATCAGAAGGTGCCGGCGGGCGATCGCTCTGCCTGCCTCCTGTGCGCGGTGAGCGATCTGTGGAGGGAGTCCCAGCGAGGCCAGAAGCTCGGGAACCCTGGGTGCGATCACCGCCAGGGCCAACGTGATGAGCACCGGCATGGTGATCAGCTGCAGGCTCTTGAGCGCGATCTCGGTGAAGGTCAGGCCGAGGGAGAGGGACTGCAGGCGGAAGTAGGAGTAGAAGGCGCTGTTGTACATCGCGCCGGCGTAGAACATCAGGGCCGTGAAGATCGACCCGGCGGCGACGACCGTGTTGATCCATTCCACTGAGCTGGATTGCGCGGGCTCCGGCTGCGGGGCGCGGTGCGGCGGCCGGGCCGTGCGCCGTCGTAGGAGGGCCTGCGACAGGCGGCGCCGGGACCGCGGCGGCGCGGATCGAGGTGTTGCGGGGCGAGGTGGTGCGGGGCGAGGCGTCGCGGGCGGGTCGTCCGTGGCCGACGGCCTGCGGGCGCCGGCCTGGACCGGACGGCGGCGGGGTCGGGGCAGCGGGGTTCGGTCTGAGGCAGGGGGATTCGGCACGGTACCTCTATGAGGTGGACGGCGGGGACGTCGGACCGGGCGAGACGGTGCCCGAAGTGGGGCCCGGCGTCGCTGTGGTCGTGGCGGTGGGGGTCCCCGGACAGCCGGGGCCCGCCGCCGCGCAGGTGGAGGGGGGTGCGGGTTCCGCGCTGGGCGCGGCGCTGGTGCCGTACCGATCGTCGGTTCCGGTGTCCACCGGGGGCGAGGGCACCGGTGGCACCTCGGGGTCACCCCTGCTCACACGGGGCTCACCACCTGCCCCCGGCCCGTCGGATGAGCCACCCCCTCCACGCGGCCGCGCCTCGGAGTCGCCTCTGCCCGCGCGGCGCGAACCGCCCGCCCCGGGCCCGTCGGATGACGCGCCCCTGCCCTGCTCCTGGCTGCTCGGCGCCGGGGAATGGCCGGAAGCCGGACTGGAACTCACAGGGGACGAGGGAACCTGAGTCTGCGGCCCGGAAGGGGAGCAGCCACCAACGAGGAGAACGAGGGCCAGCGCGAGGCAGACTGCCGCACGCCGTCCGAGGCAGTCGCGGCCACGGGCCGGGGAGACCGGGGCGTCCGGTCCGGCAGTGGCGGCTCGATCCGCGCCCGATCGCGCGTCAGTCAACGGCACACCGGGCCCAACGATCGGATGATCTGAACGAAACGGTCCCCCTGACCCCCCTCCCCTACGGCAGCTGCCCCGCCTTGTCCACGACGGCCACCTCGGTGATCGCCTTGGACGTGACGACGGTTCCCTTCTCGGTCGGGGGACAGGTCGAGAGGCCCGGCTGGAGGCTGGCGGTGTACAGCTCCCGCTCGCCCAGGTACTCCAGGGTCTTCACGTCGAAGATCCACTCGATGCGCTCGAGGCCGGGCTCGGTCGGGGTGCGTCCGATCGCGATACCGGTCCGGCCCACTGCGTCGCGTACTTCCCGGGCCGTGGTCACACCGGGGAGCTTCGCGACCGCCCGGAAGAGGGCCGCGGCGACATCCGGTGGTACGAGGTTGTCGCTGAGGATGTCGCTCGCGGTGGCGAAGGCGCTGTCGGCGGTGGGCTGGCGGGCGTTGCTGCCCTTGTGCAGCCAGGCGTACATGGTGTCGGCGTCGGTCGGGAGGTCCGCCAGCTCGCGGTAGGTGTGGGGGGCCCTGGCGCCCGCGTTCGCCCTGGGGTCCTGCGGCTCCTGGTAGACCTCCTTGCCGTCCTCGGAGATCCGGCGCAGACCGGGGCGCGTGCCGTCGACGGAGGCCCAGGTCTCCGACTCGTTGAGGGAGGTTTTCTGGGGCACGCACTCATCGCCGGTGGTCGCGTCCACGTAGTCGTCGGTGCTCTTGACGTACACGAACTGGTCGTCACGGACCTCGCCCGGCCCGGGCCGCTTCTCCGCCGCCCGCGCGATCCGCTCCAGCCAGTCGCTCGCGCTCCGGCCACTGGTCGCCTGCCCCGCTTCCGGCCGCCCCGGCCCGGCCGCCTGCCGCGTGACCGCACCGCCGACCACCACGGCCACGGTCAGCCCCGCCGCCACGAGGGGTGCGACGAACGCGGTCCGCCGCCAGAAGGACGGCCGCCCGGCGGCCCCGGTGCCACCGGGGGCTTGGGGACCACCGGGGACTTCGGGGCCATCGGCACTCCGGGAACCACCGGCCTTCCGGGGGGCAGTGACGCCCCCACCACCCAGGACACCCTTCGCGTCCTCGGCGCGGCTCTCGATCTCCCGCATGAGGTGCTCCCTCAGGAGCCGATGCCGCTCCGGCGCGAACTCCCGCTCCACAGCGGGAGGAATGTCACCGGCAGAGGGCACGCTGCCGGCGGACACCACACGCTCGCCCGAGGGCGCACCCACAGAAGACGGCTCGCCCTCGGCAGACGCCACGCTCCCGGCAAGCGCCCCACTCTCGGCAGGCACCACGCCCTCGACAGCCGACGTGCCGTCGGCAGACGCCACGTCCCTGACGGACACCCCACTCTCAGCAGACGTATCGCCCCCGACAGACGGTGTGCCCCCGGCAGATGTGACGCCCTCAGAAGCCACCACACCCTCGACGGAAGGCGCGCCGTCAGCAGACGGCGTGCCCCCACAAGGCGCCGCCTCCTCGCCTGGCGGTGTGCCCTCGGCAGACGGCCCACCTTCGACAGACAGCGCGCCCTCAGCAGACGGCGCGCCCCCGGCAGACGCCACACCCTCGCTGGGCAGCGTGCCCTCGCTGGGCGGCGTAGCCCCGGTGGGTGGTGTGTCTTGGGGGGACGGGTTGTCGTTCATGGGTTCCCCTCCTGGATGGGCCCGGCCACGGGGGTGTGGCCACCTTGTGTCTGTCCGCGGTCGGCGTCGGGTTCCCCGGCTCTCAGTTGCGCGGCGAGCTTGGCTCTGGCGCGCGAGAGGCGGGAGCGTACGGTGCCGACGGGGATGCCGAGGGCCTCCGCGGCGGCCGCGTAGTCGAGGCCGCCCCAGGCGCACAGGGCGAGCACCTCGCGCTCGGGCCGCCGCAGCCGGTCCACGGCGGTGCGTACGGCCCGCAGGTACGCCTGGTCGTCGAGGTTCCCGGCGACCTCGTCGGCGAAGTCCCGCACGGACTCCGGCCTCGGCAGCCGCGCGACGGCGGCGGCGTGGCGCCGCCCGGCCCGGCGGGAGTTGCGGGCCACGTTGGTGGCGATGCCGAGCAACCACGGACGCGGCGAACCGCCCTCCGCGTCCAGCCGCTCCCGCAGCCGCCACGCCTCCAGGAAGGTCAGCGACACGATGTCCTCGGCCGTCGACCAGTCCCCCGTCAGCCGGAAGGCATGGTTGTAGACGGACCGGGCGTACGCGTCGAAGACCTCCCCGAAGGCCCCCGCGTCCCCGTCTCTGATCCGCGCACGCAACGCGCGCCGGTCCCCCGTGTCCCCGTCATTCGTCTCCACGCCCTCCCCCTGTCCGTACGCCGAAGGCCGGTTCCCATGACCCACGTCACAAGAGAACCGGCCTTCGGTGTACGGAAGCTGTACGGGACGCGGCAGAGCCGCGCGGGGCTACGCGGTGGTCAGCCGACGTCCGCGTAGGAGTGCTTTCCGCTCACGAAGATGTTGACGCCGTAGTAGTTGAACAGCCAGCAGGCGAACGCGGCGAGCGCGATGTACGCGGCCTTGCGGCCCTTCCAGCCGGCCGTGGCGCGGGCGTGCAGGTAGGCGGCGTAGAACACCCAGGTGATGAACGACCAGGTCTCCTTGGGGTCCCAGCCCCAGTAACGGCCCCACGCGTCGCCCGCCCAGATCGCGCCCGCGATGATCGTGAACGTCCACAGCGGGAAGACGGCGGCGTTGACGCGGTACGAGAACTTGTCGAGGGAGGCCGAGGAGGGCAGCCGCTCCAGGACGGAACTGGCGAAACGGCCCGGCCGGCCGCCGCTCGCGAGCTTGCTCTCGTAGGAGTCCTTGAACAGGTACATGATCGTGCCGACCGCGCCCACGTAGAACACGGCGCCGCAGAAGATCGCGGTGGAGACGTGGATGTACAGCCAGTACGAGTGGAGGGCGGGAACCAACTGGTCGCTGGCGGTGTACAAGACAGTGACGGCGAGACCGAGATCGAGGAGGACCGTCGTGATGAGCGGAAGCCCGAGCCAGCGCACGTTCTTCTTCAGCGCGAGCAGCGAGAGGTACACCCCGACGGCCACGGTGGAGAAGGTGATGTTGAACTCGTACATGTTGCCCCACGGCGCCCGCTGCACCGAGAGCGCCCGCGTGAGCACCCCGCCGAACTCCACGAGGAAGGCGACCACGGTGAGGGACACGGCGATACGGCCGTAGAGGTCCCCCTGCTCGTCCCCGCCATGGGCACCGGGCCCGTCCGGCACGTCCCGCGCACCGGAGGCGGCCCGCACGACCACCTTGGGCCGCTCCAGGACGCTGGTCCCACCGGCGTTCTTGACCGTGACCGCGGGCGCGGCCGTCTTCTTCGCCTCACCCGCCTCGGCGGTGAGCGCGGCCGCCGTACGGCCGACCTTGCTCCGGCTCCCGAAGAGCCATTCGGCGATGTACGCGAAGAAGGCCAGGGTGTACACGGCCATCGCGGAGTAGATCAGCGTGTTGCTGATGTTCGCGAGGTTTTCGTTGGTGGCGGCGGCGAGAGTCACCTCAGCACTCCTTCGAGTGAATATCCCGGCGACTTGCGGCCGGGCGTTGAGGTCTGGCGGAAAGCTTGCGGTCGTGTTACCGGGCTGGTTTCAACCCGGCTGGCGTTGATCGTGGAAGACCTGGAGGGCCGCTGGTCCGCTGGGCGGCGTGAGCCAGGAATCTCCCTGGATCTGCGAGGGAGAGGATTCAATTCTCAGCCCCTTCGGATGCTGCGGCGTCGGAGTCGGACACACCGTCCGACTCCGCCTCCGGGACGTCAGCTGCTCCCGGCGCCCGGTCGTACAGGACACTCGCCAAGTCACCCAGCTCCTCCGGCACCTTCGCCGACTCGCTGCGCCCGAGCCCCGCCATCTCCACGACGGTGACCCCGTCGGGCCCGGCCACGGCGCGCACCCACACCCGGCGGCGCTGGACGAACAGGGACGCGGCGAGCCCGCCGATCGCGGCGATCGCTCCGGCGAGGGCCCAGCCACTGCCGGGCTGCTGGGTGACCTGGAAGCCGGCCCACTCCTTGACCCCGTCGAAGGTGACCGTGCCGTTGCCCCCGGGCAGCGTCATGGACTCACCGGGCTTCAGGTTCTCCCGCACCTGCTCACCCTTGGAGTCCTCGTACGCCTTCAGCTTCCGCTTCTCCAGCCGGTACACACTCTGCGGCACACCCGAGTCGACGCCGAGGTCACCGTGGTACGGCTCCAGATTGAGCACGGGGTTCAGCAGCGCGGGGAACTGCGAGACCACGGCCGTGTTCGCGCCACCGTACGAAGGAAGGAAGAACGCCTGGAAACCGAGCTGCTCCCGCACCCCCTTGGCGTTGCGGTAGCCGTCCATGACCTTGATCGCACCGGAGGAGGTGACATTGGAGTCCAGCGGCAGCAGCGGCACCGCGTCGCTGAAGACGACCTTGCCGTTCCCGTCCCGGACGGTGATGACGGGCGCGTACCCGTGGCTGACCAGATAGACCTTCGAGTCGCCGATCTCCAGCGGCTTGTTGACCTCGATCTTGGTCGCCCGTTCCTTGCCGTCGGCGCCGACCGCGTAGTCGATGTACGCCTCGTAGATGCGGGGGGTGCCCTTGTTGGGGCCGCTCACCTCGTAGGTGCCCCGGAAGTTCTCGAGGTCGAAGCTGAACGGGTTGAGGTCCTCGGCGGTGAAGAGGTTGCCGGACTTGAAGTCGTCGTACTGCGTGAGGGTGTTGGCGAAGCCGTCGCCCTCGACGATCAGCTTGTTGCCCTCGGAACGGTAGAGCTGGCCCCAGGCGAAGGCGACGAGCATCACGATCAGGGCGATGTGGAAGGCGAGGTTGCCCGCCTCCCGCAGATAGCCCTTCTCGGCGGCGACCGCGTCCCCGGCGACGTGCGCGCGGAACCGGCGCTTCCGCAGCGTCTTCAGCGCGGCCTCGCGCACCTGCTCCGGCGAGGCCTCCGTGCGCCAGGTCGTGTACGCGGGCAGCCGGGTCAGCCGCTTGGGCGCCCCCGGCGGCCGGCCGCGCAGCTGGCCCACGAACTGCCAGGTGCGGGGCACGATGCAGCCGATGAGCGAGACGAAGAGAAGGATGTAGATCGCCGAGAACCACACAGAGCTGTAGACGTGGAAGAGCCCGAGCTTCTCGTAGACCGGCCCCAGCGTGTCGTGCCGCTCCATGAAGTCGGCGACCTTGGTCTCGTCCTGCCCCGACTGCGGGATCAGGGAGCCGGGGATCGCGGCGAGCGACAGCATGAACAGCAGCAGCAGGGCGACCCGCATGGACGTCAGCTGCCGCCAGAACCAGCGCGCCCACCCGATCGCGCCCAGCGAGGGCAGGTGGGGCGCGTCCTCCTGCGGCGCGGTGGACAGCTGCGAACCGGCGGCCCCGAGACCACCGTCGGCGGAGGCGGAGGCGGAGGCGGAGGCGGGGATGGAAGCGCGGTCGGAGGCGTCGGCCGAGGAGCGGCCGGGGCCGGAGGCGAGGGCGGCGCCGGATGCCCCGCTCTCGCCGGTCGCCCGGCCCTTGCCAGCGGCCCGGGCGGCACCGGCCGGGCGGCGCTTGCCACCACCGGTGCGCTCGGCAGCACTCCCGGCGGTGTCCTCAGCGGTATTCCCGGCGGTGGTCCCGGCGGTGTTCTCTCGGTCGCCGGAGGCCCCGCGGCCGGAGTCGGTCGTCGTCATTGGCTCAGATCCCAGGGGTGAAGCCGGAGGACCAGACCTGCATCTCCTGCACGATGCGGTCCCAGGCGCCGGTCAGCATCAACAGACCGATCGTGATCATCATTCCGCCGCCGATGCGCAGCACCCACGCGTAGTGCCGCTTGACCCAGGCGAAGGCACCGAGCGCCTTGCGGAAGGCCACGGCGGCGAGCACGAAGGGCACGCCCAGCCCCAGACAGTACGCCACCATCAACAGGGCCCCGCGCCCGGCGCTGGCCTCCGAGAGGGCGAGGGCGTTGACCGAGGCGAGGGTCGGGCCGATGCAGGGCACCCAGCCGATGCCGAAGAGCGCGCCCAGTATCGGGGCGCCCACCAGCCCGGTGGCCGGCTTGGTGTGGAAGCGGAACTCCCGCTGGGTGAACCAGGGCATCAGCCCCATGAAGAAGAGGCCCATGGCGATCATGAGTCCGCCGAGCACCTTGGTCAGGACGTCCTGGTGCTCCAGCAGGGTCCGGCCGAAGTACCCGAAGAGCGCGCCGCTGGAGACGAACACCACGGTGAACCCGAGCACGAACAGCCCGGCCCCGGCCACCATCCGCCCCCTGCGGGCCTCGGCCAGATCGGTGCCGCCGACGCCGGTGACGTACGACAGATAGCCGGGCACGAGCGGCAGTACGCAGGGGGAGAAGAAGGAGACGAGGCCGCCGAGGACGGCGACCGGCAGGGCGAGCAGCAGGGCACCGCTGAAGACGGTCTCGTTCATCTCGGCGGCGGTCGTGGTGAGCGCGGACATTCCCGACACCTTCACGTCACTTCTCCGCGAGGATCGGCTCGAGCATCTTGCGCAGCTTCTCCTCGCTCAGCGCCTGCTGCGTGCGGGCCGCGAGCTTCCCCTCCCGGTCGATGACCAGCGTGGAGGGGATCAACTGCGGGTTGAGCGAGCCCTTCTCGAAGCGCAGCAGCAGCTTGCCCGTGGGGTCGTACAGGCTCGGGTACTCGACCTTGTACTGCTCCTCGAAGGCGACCGCGGGCCGGGTGCTGGTGTCCCGTGTGTTGATGCCGACGAACTGCACGCCTTGGCCCGCGAGGTCCTCGGAGACCTTCGCCAGGTTGGGTGCCTCGGCGCGGCACGGCGCGCACCAGGAGCCCCACACGTTCAGGACGATGATCTTGCCCTTGTAGGCGGACGAGACATCGAGCTGGTCGCCGTCGATGGTCTTCCCGGAGAGCTCGGGAGCGGCGTCCCGGTCCCCCTTCTTGACCGTCGCGATCCCGTCGGAGCCGGTGACGAACCCGGTCTGTCCGCCACCGCCCTCGATGCCTCCGCCCGCACAGGCGGACAGCGTCAGCGCCAGGGCGGCGGCCCCGGCGGAGAGCAAAGCGGCACGACTGCGGCTCGTACGGACACTCATGTGAAAAGTTTCGCATGCCCGTTTCGGGGGCTTACGGCGGGGTCGGCGGCCCCCTTGTGCGCAGGTCAGGCGGCTGAGCCGGCCCCCAGGAACTCCTTCCACCCGCCCGTCGGCTGCTGCCCCACCCCGAGGGTCTGGAGCTTGGCGAGGACGTCGGGCGTCTGCGCGTCCATCCAGTCCACGAACTGCCGGAAGGAGACGATCCGTATCTCCCCGTCCTTGGCCTTCTCCTTCGCCCGGGCGATGTGCTTGAGGGCTTCCTCGACGGCGTCCATGTACACCCCGCCGTTCCACTCCTCGAAGTGGTTCCCTATGAAGAGCGGCGCCCGGTTCGTCTCGTACGCGCGCTGGAAACCGGCGACGTACGCGCCGGTCGCCTGGGTGCGGTAGGCGGGGTAGTTGGCGGGCGGGGCCTGGGTGGAGTTCTGGGACTGGTTGAACATGATGTTGTAGTCCATGGAGAGCACCTCGAAGCTCCGTCCGGGGAAGGGCACGGACTGCAGGGGCAGGTCCCACAAACCCTGCTTCTTCTTCGGCCAGACCTGGAGGCCGCCGGGCGAGGAGGAGTCGTAGCGCCAGCCGAGCTCGCGCGCGGTGGGCAGCAGGTTCTCCTGCCCGAGCAGACAGGGCGTGCGCCCGCCGACGAGTTCCTTGTCGTAGTCGAACGGCAGCGGCTCGACATCCGTCCACCCGCTGTTGGTCCGCCACTCCTTGACGAACGACTTCGCCTGGTCGATCTCGCTGCGCCACTGCTTCGGCGTCCAGTTCCCGACGGAGCCGCTGCCGCCGCAGAAGTGGCCGTTGAAGTGGGTGCCTATCTCGTGGCCGTCGAGCCACGCCGTGCGCACGTGCCCCAGCGTCGACTTGATGTGCTCGTCGGTCAGATAACCGATGTCGGAGGCGCCGGGCGCGTTGTTCGGCGGGAGGTACTTGCGCTTCTTCGACTCCGGGAGGAGATAGATCCCGGAGAGGAAGAACGTCATATGGGCGTCGTGGTCCCGCCCGGCCTTCAGGAACCGCTCGAAAAGACCGTTCCCGACGTCGCCGGCACCGTCCCAGGAGAACACCACGAACTGCGGCGGCGTCTCGCCCGGCGCCAATGCCTGCGGCTTGCCCGGCTGGTTGGGCTGCTTGCCCGTGTACGAGGTCGACCCGTCACCCAGCGGCTTCGCCGTCTTCCCCGGCTTCTTCTTCCCCGGGCCCTTGCCACCACCACCGGACCCGCCGGCCTCGCTCGGCTCACCCCCGAGCCCCGTACCGCACCCGGTCAGCCCCAGCCCCGCGACCGCTCCCGCACCGAGCCCCAGCACTCCCCTTCGCGACACTTCGCGCATTACGTCCCCCTTGGTCAGCTCACGCACCAGTTCACGTGAAGCACACCGTTTTAGAGGGATGAGAGGAGGCGAGGGTTCCTTTTGATCTCCGCCGAATTCAGATTCTTCTCAGTCCGCGAAGACCGCGCGGCACTTTCCAGGACCGCGGGGAACACACAAGCCTTCCAAGGCCCCGCAGACCCCCACCCGACCTTCCACAAAGCGGGGCACGCACGGGCCTTCCAGGTCACGCGGGTCACTGCCCGGCCTTCCACGACGCGGGGCACGCACGGGCCTTCCAGGTCACGCGGGTCACTGCCCGGCCTTCCACGACGCGGGGCACGCACGGGCCTTCCAAGTCACGCAAGCCCCCGCCCAGCTTTCACGGCACGGGGCACGCGCGGGCTTTTAAGGGGCGCGGGGAACTGCGCGACCAGCCACAACGAACCCGCAGCCCCCCACCCACAGCACACACCCAACCTCCAAGGGGCGCGAGGAACCGCGCGAGGAACCACAACGAACCCGCACTTCCCCAACGCCCCAACCCCCCCCCGTTCCCAGCGGAGCGCTCACGCTCCGAAGGCCTTGCCCTTGCCCTTGACCGGCCTAGCCCCCGCCAGCAGATGCGCCGGCACCAGATCACGCGCGGGCTCGCTGTAACCCACGGACACGATCCTGTCGCCCTGGTACGTGAACGTCGTCAGCGACGCGAGCGTGCACTGCCGCCGACGCGGGTCGTGCCACAGCCGCCGCCGCTCGACATACGACCGCACGATCCAGATCGGCAGCTGGTGCGAGACGAGCACCGCCTCATGCCCCCGCGCCGCGTCCTTCGCCGCGTCGAGCGCCCCCATCATCCGGACGACCTGGTCGACGTACGGCTCACCCCAGGACGGCTTGAAGGGGTTGACCAGGTGCTTCCAGTTCTCCGGCCGCTTCAGCGCACCGTCACCGACACCGAAGGTCTTGCCCTGGAAGACGTTGTCCGCCTCGATCAGCCGCGCGTCGGTGGCGAGGTCGAGCCCGTGCGCCTTGGCGATCGGCGTCGCCGTCTCCTGCGCCCGCTCCAGCGGCGAGGAGACGACGTACGTGACGTCCCGGGGTGCGAGATGCTCGGCGACCCGGTCGGCCATCCGGCGCCCGAGGTCGGAGAGGTGGTAACCGGCGAGCCGCCCGTACAGGATCCCGTCCGGGTTGGCGACCTCGCCGTGCCGCATCAGGTGGACGACGGTGATGTCACTCATGCCGCTGTGGCCTCCGCTGCTGCCCGAGCCGCCGCCGGAAGGGCGTCGGCGATCCGCTGAACCGCCCGCTCGTCGTGCGCGGTCGACACGAACCACGACTCGAACGACGACGGCGGCAAGTAGACACCCTGCGACAGCATCGAGTGGAAGAAGGCGTTGAAGCGGTACGACTCCTGCGCCTTGGCCTCCTCGTAGTTCCGCACGGGCGTGTCCGTGAAGAACACGGAGAACATGTTGGAGGCGTGCTGCAGCGTGTGCGCGACGCCCTCCTTGGTGAGCGCGTCCGTGACGAGCCCCTGGATCTGCCGCGAGACGGCGTCGACGACGTCGTACGCCGCGTCGTCCAGCAGCCGCAGCTGCGCGAGCCCGGCGGCGGTCGCGACCGGGTTCCCGGAGAGCGTGCCGGCCTGGTAGACGGGCCCGGCGGGCGCGAGGTACGCCATCACGTCGGCGCGGCCCCCGAACGCGGCGGCGGGGAAGCCACCGCCCATGACCTTGCCGAAGGTCATGAGGTCGGGGACGACCCCGTCGATCCCGAACCACCCGGCCCTGCTGGTCCGGAACCCGGTCATGACCTCGTCGGAGACGAACAACGCGCCGTGCTCGGCGCACGCGTCCTTGAGCCCCTGGTTGAAGCCCGGCAGGGGCGGTACGACGCCCATGTTGCCCGGGGATGCCTCGGTGATGACACAGGCGATCTCGCCGGGGTGCGCGGCGAAGGCGGCGCGTACGGCGTCGAGGTCGTTGTAGGGCAGGACGATGGTGTCGCCGGCCTGGGCGCCGGTGACACCGGGGGTGTCGGGGAGGGCGAAGGTGGCGACCCCGCTGCCCGCCGCCGCGAGCAGCGAGTCGACGTGACCGTGGTAGCACCCGGCGAACTTCACCACCTTGGTGCGGCCGGTGAAGCCGCGGGCGAGCCGGATCGCCGACATGGTGGCCTCGGTCCCGCTGGACACGAGCCGCACCTGCTCCAACGGCCCGACCCGGTCCACCATCTCCTCGGCGAGCGCGACCTCGCCCTCACCGGGAGTACCGAACGAGGTACCCCGCGAGACGGCCTCCTGGACGGCGGCGATGACCTCGGGACGGGAGTGCCCGAGGATCATGGGACCCCAGGAGCACACAAGATCTACATACTCGCGACCATCGGCATCGGTGAGATAGGGACCGGTACCGGACACCATGAACCGGGGCGTACCGCCCACGGCACGGAAGGCGCGCACGGGAGAGTTCACGCCGCCGGGCGTGACGGCCGCCGCGCGCTCGAAAAGAGTCTGCGAAACTGGGGCTTCGTACGGATAGCTCACACAGGCCATGGTGTCAGAGGCCCCGAAGATCCTGCGGACTGGTGTTTCACCGCACGTTTCGGCGGGCGGTCGCGGGGGAGGTCACTGACACGATGATCGGGTTGCGCGGCGGGGGTCACGCGGCCCAGAAATGCGTTCGGGTGGAGATATGCATCGCGGTGGCGGACTGGGCGAGGGGACCGGTGACCTCGGTCCTCGTCGTGCCCGGCGGGGCAGGCACCGGCGCGAGGCGGAGGAGGCCGCGGAGACACGGCAGGACCGGAGCGGGACGACCGACCGGGGCACGCCGGGCGAGGTGAGCGGGCCGGCGGCGCCGGGACCGCAGGGTTCCCTGCCCGCGCCGCCACCGGGCCCCCCGGCACCACCCGTGCCACCGGTTCCGCCCGTACCCCCGACATCGCTGGGGTCACCCATGTCGCCAACGTCACCCATGTCGCCGACGTCACCGGCGTCGCCGGGGTCGCCGGGGTCACAGCCCCCGTACGCCCCACAGGGCCGGCCGGGCATGTACGGTCCGCAGAGCGGTGCCGACCGAACCAATGCCGATTCCGAGCAGGTCGAGAGCGGTTCCGACCGGGCCGAAGGTGGTTCCGAGCGGGGCCGGTCCGGCGGTTCCGACCGGATCCAGGGCGGTGGACCTGAGCGGATCGGGCGGCGCAGCCGTATGGACGGTATGGACCGTATGGATCGTGCCGATCATGTGGATCGTGTAAATCGTGTGGACGGAATGGATCAGACGGACCGGATGGACCGGCCTGACCTGGTGGATCGCAGGACGCGCGCGGAACGCAGGAGCCGCGCGGACCGCAAGGACCGTGCGGACCGCATCGAGAGTGCGGACCGCGTGGACCGTGTGGAGGGCCTGGACCACGTGGTCAACCGGCTCCGGGCGGGGAGCGGGAATGGTGGTCGGGTGGGGGTGACGTACAAATACTTCGGCGCGCCCGACGGCGCGACCGCGGCCCGCGTCCCGATCTCGATGCGCCCCGAGGAACTCGGCGGCGACGAGCTCGGCATGAACGGCATGTTCACCAAGATCAAGCCGGAGACGATGGCCGCGATGGTGCTGACCGGCATCGAAGGCGTCCCCCTCCACAAGGTCCCCCCGCTCGAACTGGTCGTCCTCCACCCCGACTACGCGGTCGTCAAGCTGCCCATGACCGTCGTCGACCCCCTGCGCGGTATCGGCGAGGAAGCGGTGGGCGCGGCGGCCTTCATCTGGTCCACGGTCCCCGACCGCGGCGGCCCCCGAGACGCGTTCAACGTCTACCAGCTCCTCCACGAGTGGCAGGACTTCAGCCACCGCCTCCACGAGGCGGGGCACCAGCCGTACTGCCTGGTGTGGCCCTGACCCAGCGGATTCGTACCAGCGGTTTCGTACGTTGCGGGCGGAGCTTTCGGGCTCCGCCCTCGGCATGGGGCCACCCGGCGTCGGCTCACACTGTCCTGACGTGGACACCGCTGGCCCCGAGCCCCCTCGGGGCCGCAGCATGAGCGGCATGAGCAACGTGAGCGGCACGAGCGACATGGGCGGCATGAGCGGCATGAGCGACATGGGTGGCAGCGCGAGCGTCGGCGGGAGTGGCCGTACGGACTGCGGCGGGAGTGGCCGCGCGAGTGGTGTGGTGGACGGTGTGCGGATCTCGCGGCGCGCCCAGGCCGTCGCCCCCTTCTACGCCATGGAGTTCGCCAAGGAGGCCGCCGCCCTGGTCGCGCAGGGCCATGACGTCGTCCGACTCAGCCTCGGCGAACCGGACTTCGGGGCGCCCCCGGCCGTCCGGGACGCGATGCGCGAGACCATGGACGGGCGGCCGATGACCTACACGGCGGCTCTCGGGCTGCCGGCCCTGCGGGAAGCCATCGCCCGGTTCTACGGCGACCGGCACGGCGTCGACGTCGACCCGGGCCGGATCGTCGTCACCGCCGGGGCCTCGGCCGCGCTGGTGCTGGCCACCGCCGCGCTCGTCGACCCCGGTGACGAGGTCCTCATCGGCGACCCGTCCTATCCCTGCAACCGGCAGATCGTCGAGAGCTTCGGCGCCGACGTCACCCTCGTCCCCACCACCGCCGGGTCCCGGTTCCAGCTGGACGCGGCTTCGGTGCGGTCGCACTGGACGGACCGTACGCGGGGCGTCATGGTCGCCACCCCCTCCAACCCCACGGGCACCTCCGTCCCCGCCGACGAGCTGGCCGCGATCTGCGACCTCGCCCGCGAGCGCGAGGCGTGGCGGCTCGTCGACGAGATCTACCTCGACCTCGGCGACCACGACGAGCGGGGCCGCCCGCCGCGCAGCGCACTCTCGCTCGATCCCGGCGCCGTCGTCATCAACAGCTTCTCGAAGTACTTCGGCATGACCGGCTGGCGGCTCGGCTGGTGCGTCGTCCCAGAACCCCTCGTACCGGCCCTGGAACGCCTCGCCCAGAACTACTTCCTCTGCGCCTCCGCGCCCGCCCAGCACGCCGCCCTCGCCTGCTTCACCCCCGAGTCACTGGCGGTCTGCGAGGCCCGCAGGGTCGAGTTCGGCGAGCGGCGCACGCTCGTCCTGGACGGGCTCGCGCGGATCGGGCTGCCGGTCCCGGTGCCGCCCGACGGGGCGTTCTACGTCTACTTCGACGTCAGCGGGACCGGCCTCACCTCCTGGCAGTTCTGCGAACGGGCCCTGCGGGAGGCACACGTCGCCCTCACCCCCGGTGAGGACTTCGGCACGCACACCGCCGACACCCACGTCCGCCTCTCCTACGCGGCCTCGGCGGACCAACTGCGCGAGGGGATCGCCCGGTTGGGGAAGTTCATGACCACGGTGCGGTGAGACGGTCCAGCCGGAGCTTTCGGCCATCGCGGATTAGCGGAGGACGGGAAACGGCCATGGCTCGATGGATGTCCGTCCTCCGTATTCGTTCTTCTCGACCTGGAACTCGCCCTGGTCGTGGTCCCGTCGGTGCTTCTGCTGCTCCTCGCGGGCCGCCGCTTCTCCCGTGTCGACTGAGGCATGGGCGTGGAGGTCTGATCACGTCTTGGTAGCGGGTCGACCACTCGTCAAAGTGGCTCTATATGATCGGCGTTCGCATGCACGGGGGCATGTGCGGGTGCAACTGTGCCCTTTTCGTTCCGCGTTGTCTCTCTCGCCCTTCCCTCCGTGCGTCGCGTGCCCTTTCAGTGACACCCGACGACGAGGAGAGGGGCCATGTCCTATCCGACACCGCCCCAGCAGCCCGGCAGTGCCGGAGGCTACGGACAACCGCCCGGCCCCTACGGGCAACCGCAGCAGCCGTACGGCCAACCGCCCCAGCCGGGGGCGTGGCCGCACGGCCAGGCGCAGGGCCAGCCGCAGCAGTACGGGGCGCAGGCGCCGTACCCAGGGCAGACGCCCTATCCGGGGCAGGCCCCGCACCCGGGTCAGGCCCTGCACCCGGGAGGCGGTGCCCCCGCCGCGCCGCATCCCGCCGCGCCTCACCCGGCCCCGGTCCGGACCCCTCCCCCGGCCAAGGGCGGAGCGGTGCGCGGCTGTCTCGCGGGCGCCCTCGGTCTCGTCGGTCTGCTCGGCATGCTCGGCGGCGGTCTGCTGGTCGGTCACGCGTACTCGAACGCGAGCCAGGACATTCCCAACCGTGACGGCTACGGCCCGACCATGTGGCGGAACGAGCCGGCGGACAAGCTCTTCCCCGACGCCCTGGCCCCCCGGGTGAGCGTGACGACCACGAAGCCGGACAGCTCGCGGGCCACCTGGCACCGTGTCGGCATATCCGAGGACACCGACTGCGCGAAGGGGCTGAACAAGGTCACCTCGGCCGCCGTGGCGAAGCTCGACTGCGAGGCGGTGCTGCGCGCCACGTACGTGGACCCGACCGGGAACACCGTCGGGACGGTCGCGCTGATCGTGCTGCCCGCGGGGCAGTCCGCGAAGGACGAGATGACCGCGTTCTTCGAGAAGGACGAGGACAAGCTCGACCCCGAGGTCGGGGTGAAGGCGTTCACCGTGCCCGGCACCATCGCGGCGAAGTGGAGCGACGCGCGGAGCAACGGCGGGGCGGGGATCGCCGTGCCGGAATCGTCGTTGCCGTACGTCATCGTGGCCTCCACCGGCGCGGTCGACGGCCGCGAGGCGGGCCATCTGCCGGGTGAGTACGGCAGCCACAACTGGGACGCGGGCGACGACCGCGCCCCGTGGCGGGGCTCGGCGAAGGCCCTGTGCGAAGACGTCAGCTACCACCTCGGTGACCTGTTGCTGGAGACCTCATGAGCGGCACGACCATACGGCGGACCGGTGTCATCACGTCCACGGCGGCGCTGCTGCTCGCCACGGCGACCGCGGGTACGGCGAGCGCGGCCGAGACGACCCCGCGGTCCTGGGAGTACCAGGCGCTGAAGCTGGACGCGGCGCAGCGACTCGCGCAGGGCGAGGGCATCACCGTCGCGGTCCTCGACACCGGCGTCGATGCCGAGCACCCCGCGCTCAAGGGCAAGGTGACCACCGGCCCCGACTACATGGGGGAGGGCTCGGACTCCGAGGAGGCGGACAACGAGGGCCGGCACGGCACGGCGATGGCCTCGGACGTCCTCAAGGTCGCCCCGAAGGCGAAGATCCTCTCGCTGCGGGTGACCGACGGAAGCGGGGAGCCGGGGTACAGCGAGGGCGGCAACCCCATCGCGCAGGGGATCAACTACGCGATCGAGCACGGCGCCGACGTGATCTCCATGTCGATCGGCGACCAGATGCTCGGCAACAGCTACGACGAGGACGAGACCGACGCCCTGGGCCGCGCGGCCCTGGCGGGGATCCCGGTCCTCGCCTCGGCCGGCAACAACGGTGACCTCTTCAACGACGCCCAGTACCCGGCGGGCTACCCGGGCGTGATCGCGGTCGCCGCGCTCCAGCAGGACGGCACGCGGGCCGCGTTCTCGACCGTACGGACGTACAACGCGGTCGCGGCGCCCGGCGTGGACATCATGAGCGCGAGCAACGGCGGCGGCTACGCGACGATCGACGGCACCTCGCCCGCGACGGCGCTCGCCTCCGGTGTCGTCGCCCTGATGCTCTCCCACAACGACAAGCTGACCCCGGCGCAGGTCCGGTCGATCCTCACCAGCACGGCCGGCCACGCCTCGCAGGGCCACAGCCCCCTGGACGGCTACGGCATCATCGACACCCCCGCCGCCGTCGAGGCCGCCGCGAAGCCCCCGGCCGACCGCACGGAGCCGGTCGCGTACGAGGGCGAGGAGCACCTCGGCACCCCGGACGACACCTCGAAGACCAAGCACCCCGACCTGGACACGGAAATGGTGACGATCGGCGGCGGTGCGGCGACGATCGGTCTGCTGATGGCGGTAGGAGCGATCTTCATCGGCCGAGCAGGCAAACGCCGAGCACCGACGACGTAGCCCGTCCACGCAGCCCGGCCATCGCCACGTGGCCCACCGACCGGGGTCTGAGCGGACCTCTCAGCCACGACGCCCCGACCCGGCCGGACAGTTCCCCCAGCCCAGGAACCCCGCCGACCGCCCGGCGGCTCATCCCAACCTGACGGCCCCTCCCAGCCCGGCGGCCCCTCCGGACCAGGTAGCCGGGCCGGCCGCCCGCTCCGGCCACCCCGGCGGGGACCCCGACCGGCCAAGCCCTCGGGCCGGGTACACCCACCGGGCCAGATGGGTTCCCCCGTGCCCAGGAGGTCGAGCCGACCGCCCGGCCCGGCCACCCAGCGGGTCCTCCCGACCTGGGGCCCTGCCGGCCTGGCGGACCCCCCGGACCAGGAAGCCAAGCCGGCCGCCCGCTCCGGCCACCCACCGGCCCCTCCGGTCCTCGCGACCCTCGGGCCAGGAAGACACTCCGGGCCAGGTGGCCGGGTCGGCCGCCTGGTCCGCCAACCCCGGCGCGGACCCCCGACCGGCCAGGCCCTCCCAGTCGGCCGGAGATGGCGGTCCCGTCGACCCCCGAGGCTCCGTCGGCGTACGCGGACGCCAAGGCGGTGTGCGGCTGCGCATATCTTGGCGGGCATGCAGTCCTACACGATCGGTCAGGCCGCGCGGCTGCTCGGGGTGAGTCCCGACACCGCGCGGCGGTGGGCGGACGCGGGCCGGATGGCGACGCGGCGCGACGAGGGCGGGCGGCGGCTCATCGACGGGAAGGACCTCGCGGCCTTCTCCGTGGAGCTGGCCTCGGACGCCGCCGAGGAGGCCGGCGTGCCGTACACCTCGGCCCGTAACGCCTTCCCCGGCATCGTCACCGCCGTGAAGCTCGGTGACGTGGCCGCCCAGGTGGAGATCCAGGCGGGCCCGCACCGCCTGGTCTCCCTGCTCACCCGGGAGGCCGTGGAGGAACTGGGTCTGGAGGTCGGTATGGAGGCCACGGCCCGCGTGAAGTCCACGAACGTGCACATCGACCGGACATGAACGACACCCTCAGAGGAACGCACATGCCCACCTTCACCCCACAGTGACATGGCTCATGCGATGTGACAGGAGACTTACCCCTCGCACATGCGCCAGGATGGGGGTCGGCATGGCGTCCGGCCCGTTGGGTGGGCCGGCTCTGAGGGAGTAGGCAGGGAGATCCTGATGATCCGTTCCGCGCGTCCGATCGCCGGTGTGAGTGCCGCCGTCGCACTTCTGGTGACCCTGAGCGCCTGCTCCTCCTCCGAATCCGGCTCCGACGAGGCGTCGCCCGCCGCCTCCGGCTCCTCCGCGAAGCTCTCCGGCCCGGTCACCGTGTTCGCCGCCGCCTCACTGAAGGAGAGCTTCACGACGCTGGCAAAGCGGTTCGAGAAGGACCACCCCGGCACGAAGGTGACCTTCAACTTCGGCGGCAGCGACTCCCTCGCCGCGAGCATCACCGGCGGCGCCCCGGCGGACGTGTTCGCCTCCGCCAGCCCCGGAACGATGGCGATCGTGACGGACGCGGGCAACGCCTCCGGCACCCCCGCCACCTTCGTCCGCAACCAGCTGGAGATCGCGACCCTGCCGGGCAACCCCGACAAGATCGCCTCCCTGAAGGACCTCACCAGGTCGGGCCTGAAGGTCGTGCTGTGCGACAAGGAGGTGCCGTGCGGCGCCGCCGCGCAGAAGGCGCTGGAGGCCAGTGACCTCAAGCTGACCCCCGTCTCGTACGAGCAGGACGTCAAGGCGGCCCTGACGAAGGTCGAGCTGAAGGAGGCCGACGCGGCGGTCGTCTACAAGACCGATGTGAAGGCCGCGGGTGACAAGGTGGTGGGCGTGGACTTCCCCGAATCGGCCGACGCCGTCAACGACTACCCGATCGCCCTCCTCAAGGACGCGCCCAACTCGGCCGCCGCCAAGGCGTTCATCGCGCTGGTGCGGTCCGCCGAGGGCCAGAAGGTCCTGACCGCGGCGGGGTTCCTGAAGCCGTGAGCGAGCCTTCCGCCAGGCCGGGCGACGCGATGGGGGCGGAGACCACAAAGGGCGGCACAGGGTCCGGCGCCACGGGGTCCCGCGCCACGGGGTCCGGCGACAGCACATCGGGCGACAGCACGTCGGGCCGCGGCACGTCGGGCCGCGGCACGGGCCCACGACGGCTACGGCGGCGGCCACACGGCTCCGTACCCGTCCCTCTCCCCCTCCTCCTCCCCGCCCTGCTCGGCCTCGCCTTCCTCGTACTGCCGCTGGTCGCACTGCTCGTACGCACCCCGTGGTCGGGCCTGTCGGAGCAGCTGACCAGCGCGGCGGTGTGGGAGGCGCTGCGGCTGTCGCTGCTGTGCGCCACGCTGGCCACGGCGGTGAGCCTCGTGCTCGGGGTACCGCTCGCATGGCTGCTGGCCCGGGTCGAGTTCCCGGGCCGTGGTCTCGTACGGGCCCTCGTCACCCTCCCCCTCGTCCTGCCCCCGGTGGTCGGCGGTGTGGCCCTGCTGATGGCGCTCGGCCGCAACGGTGTCGTCGGGCGCCTGCTGGACGACTGGTTCGGGGTCACGCTGCCGTTCACCACGGCCGGGGTCGTGATCGCCGAGGCGTTCGTCGCGATGCCGTTCCTCGTCATCAGCGTCGAGGGCACGCTCCGGGCCGCCGACCCGCGCTACGAGGAGGCCGCGACCACGCTGGGCGCCTCCCGGTTCACCGCGTTCCGCCGCGTGACCCTGCCGCTGATCGCCCCCGGTATCGCGGCCGGCGCGGTGCTCGCCTGGGCGCGGGCGCTGGGTGAGTTCGGCGCGACGATCACCTTCGCCGGTAACTTCCCCGGCCGCACCCAGACCATGCCCCTCGCCGTCTACCTCGCCCTCCAGAGCGACCCGGCCGCCGCGATCTCCCTCAGCCTGGTCCTGCTGGCGGTCTCGGTGGCGGTGCTCGCCGGGCTCCGGGACCGCTGGATGACCGCGTCATGAGAGAGAGCTCCGCAGGCTTCAAAGAATCCGACGGCCCCGAAGGACCCGACGGCCTCGACGGCCTCGACGCCCGTCTCGTCGTCCAGCGCGGTGACTTCCGCCTGGACATCTCCCTGACCGCCGCCCCCGGTGACGTGGTCGCCCTGCTCGGCCCCAACGGCGCCGGAAAGACCACCGCGCTGCGCGCGCTGGCCGGCCTGACCCCGCTCAGCGGCGGTCATCTACGGCTCGACGGGGCGGCGTTGGAGCGCACGGCGCCCGAGTCCCGCCCGGTCGGCGTGGTCTTCCAGGACTACCTCCTCTTCCCGCACCTCACGGCCCTGGACAACATCGCGTTCGGCCCACGCTGCCAGGGCGTGGCCAAGGCGGCGGCCCGGGCACAGGCCGCCGAGTGGCTGGAGCGGATGGATCTCGCCGAGTACGCCGGCACCAAGCCGCGCCGCCTCTCCGGCGGCCAGGCCCAGCGCGTCGCCCTCGCCCGCGCCCTCGCCACCCGCCCCCGTCTGCTGCTCCTCGACGAACCCCTGGCGGCCCTGGACGCCCGCACCCGCCTCGACGTCCGTGCCCAACTCCGGCGCCACCTCGCCGAGTTCGAGGCCGTCGCCGTACTCGTCACCCACGATCCCCTGGACGCCATGGTCCTGGCCGACCGGCTCGTCGTCGTCGAACACGGCCGGGTGGTCCAGGAGGGCACCCCGCGCGACATCGCCCGCCACCCCCGCACGGACTACATCGCCCACCTCGTCGGCCTGAACCTGTACCGGGGGTGGGCCGAGGGCCACGTCGTACGGCTGGACCCGGAGGGCAGGGCAGCCGCGGAGCACGTGAGCGGCACCGGCCGCCCGGCAGGCACGGAGACGGCGGTCGAAGCGGCGGCCGAAGCAGCCGCCGAGGGCGCCCGCCCGGTGATCACGACCACCGAAGACCTCATCGGCCCCGTCTTCGTCGCCTTCCCGCCAAGCGCCGTCACCCTCCACCGCGACCGGCCCACCGGCTCCAGCGCCCGCAACCTCTGGCGCTGCGAGGTGGCCGGTCTGGAGGTACACGGCGACCAGATCCGCGCCGACCTCACGGGCGAACTCCCGCTCACCGCCGACCTCACGACCATGGCGGCAGCCGAACTCGGGCTCCACACGGGCACCCCGGTATGGGCGACGGTGAAGGCAGCACAGACCCACGCGTATCCGGCGTGATCCTGGCGCGTATCCGGCGTGAACGGCATCACCACTCGGGAGCCAGCGCCCGCACCAGCCGGGAGACGGCGACCGGATCCGGCAGGCTCCCCAACGTGGCGACGACCTGCTCGCTCGCGAACTCCCGCTGCGCCGCGGTCACGTCGGGATCGATCGCGCACTCGGCCTGTACCCGGACGTAGTTCAGGTCCGTCGCGAAGAGCATCGAGAAGGAGTCCGGCCCCTTGACGACCGCACGGCCCCCGGCGTCCAGATAGCCGCGCACGAGCCGCCGCGCGGACTCGGGCCGGAAGTCGTTGCCGCCGGCCCACACATGGACCGCACGGGCGAGTTCGCGCTCCGCCGATATGGGCCCGGCGTTGTCCCAGTCGAGAAGGGCGGGCCCGGAGGGTCCCACCAGCACGTTCTGCGGACGCAGGTCGAGGTGGGAGGTCACGATGTCACCGGCCCCGGACGGAGTGACATACCGGGCCAGCTCCACCGCCGGGCCGGCGACGAACCGGCCGAACGCGTCCGCCCACGGCAGCCCGGCCCGCCGCACCCCCTCGTACAACTCCGCCCACTCGTCCTCCCCCGGACACCGCTCGTACCAGTCGCTGGGCGTCTCGCTCGTCCCCTCCCCCGCCCGGTGCAGCAGAGCCAGCGTCCGGCCGCACCACGCCAGGATCTCCGGGTCGGCCGGATCCGCCTCGCTCCCGTCGACCCAGTCGTACAGCTTCACGTACGACCCGCCCATCGACTCCGGCAGCCGGGACACATACGACCCGTGCCGGTCCGCGAAGAGCCGGGGCGCGGAGATCCCCAGTTCCTCGGCGGCGTTCCGCAACGCCGCCTCCCGCCCGACCTGCTCCTCGTCGCACCCGAACAGCAGTTCCTTCACCGCCCACGACCGCCCGTCGCCGCCCCCGGCCGACAGCCGCCAGATCTGCCCCAGCGCCCCACGGGTGACGGGCGTCATGCTCCAGGCCCCGCCGCCGAGGGAGTACGCGTCCGCCGCGATGAAGCCGGCCCTGCTCCGCATGTGGTCACCTTCCGGTTCCGGTCGGCCCGCCGCTCTTCGGGGGCGGTCACCCCCGCATGTAATGCGCGGGACTCGCCGGACACAAACGGATTCCCCGAGCCGCCCGGGCGTACGGCGTTCCCGCGCATGCTGGAGGTCCGGCCGAAGGGTGTGAAAGGTGTGGAGGACGACGTGACCCTCAGGTTCATCGGAACGACCGCCGGCGACGACGGCCGCTCCGGCCCCGCCCTGTACGAGATCGAGGGGACGGACGAGATCCTCGTACGGGGTGAGCGGGAGGCCGACCCGGCGCACCTGGCCCGGCTGCGGGAAGGCGAGGCCAAGGAGTCCGAGGGCTTCGTCCGTGTCCCGCGTGCCCTGCTGGCCCGGTACTCGCCCGGGAGCGTGGCGCCGGTGCTTCAGCCGTTCGCCTCGATCACCCGCCTCTTCGAGGAGTTCGGGCATACGGCGTGGCGGCTGGAGACGCGTCGGGGGTACGCCGCCGACCGGCACAGTGCCAAGTGGCCCCGGTTCCTGGCGGGCGAGGACATCGCGCGGGGGCGGCCGGACGCGTGGCGGATGAACGTCCGCGCGCAGACCGGTCGCGGCAAGCGGGTCGAGCGGGTGCGGATCGTCGACGAACCGCCCACGCCGGGGCAGGAGTTCCTCGCGGCCGTCGCACCCGCGCACCTCGCGGCCGGCGAGGACATCCGCACCCTCACCCGCGCAGCCGCCGAGCAACTGGGGCTGCCCGGCCACGACTTCTGGCTCTTCGACTCGAAGATCCTGGCCCGGCTGGCGTTCGACGACGAGGACGCCTGCCTCGGGGTGTACCTCACCGAGGAGCCGGCCGAGGTCCTGGCCGCCTGCCAGGCCCGTGACACGGCCTGGCACCACGCCGTACGCGCCATGGAGTGACGTTTCATCCGAAGTCCCCTATTGGGGCGCCGCCAGGTCGAACCACACCGCCTTGCCGTCGGGGTGGACGAGGCCCCCGCCGTTCGGGAGGGCGGCGGAGGTGCCCCAATGGCCCTCGGTGAGGGCGTCGACCAGATAGAGCCCGCGACCGCCCTCCTCCCACCCGTCCGAGGTCAACTCCCTTATGACCGGTGGGTTCTCGTCACCGTCGTAGACCATCACCCTGACCCGCCAGGCCTCCACCGCCAGCCAGAGAACCGATCCTCCTCCTTTGGCGTGCACACAGGCGTTCGTGACCAGTTCGGAGGTGCACAGGGCGGCCGCGTCGACCAGGCTGTCGAGGCCAAGGGCACGCAGGACGGTGGCGACGAAGTCGCGGGCGATGTGCGGGGAGGTGTCGAGGGGCGGACAGAAGAGGGTGTACGTCGTCGCCGAGGGCGAGAGCCCCGGGCTCTGACTTGAGGCCGGGGTCGGGCTCGGGGTTGGGACGGGGAGGTAACGGGCAGTTTCGGTCATGGATGATCAACTCCATTGCGACGAGAAGGGATTGCTCGGGTCCCTACCGCGTCGGCGGCTCCTCCTCGGGTGTCGACGGCCCGGGGTGCGCTTCAACTGGCGGTACGCGGGGGCGGATTGCGCAGGGCTGCGGAGAGTCGCGGACGAACTGCGGACGAGCGGAAGAACTGAGGGCGAGCGGACGAGGCTGAGTGAGAGGGCGGTATACAGGCGAAATGCATATCGGTAGTCAATTGAGCACTCTCCGTGAGCGCAGGAATGACCGTAGTCGGCGGGTTCGCGCCGCCGCAATGGGGTCGGTGGAAGTACTACGAAAGCGCGTCGTCGGGCACCCGGCAGGCCCCGGCCCGACCCTCACGCTGAGTGGCCCTCACGCCGAGTGGCCCATGACCCGCCCGACACGCCATGTGATGATGGGCGACGAGCGCCCGTGGGGACGGGCAGGGCTCGAGACGGGGACCAGGAACACAGAGGGGTACGGGGGACGGGGGCTGTCATGACCAGTCGGTTGCTCATGTCGTACGACGCGCAGGTCAAACGGGCCGGGGTGGCGGCCAAGGCGCCGGAGGACGTGGTCGGCTCCACGCGGGCCACGGCGATCCTGGACCACGACGATCCGCTGGTCGGCGCGGTCGCGCGCCGGGTGCTGAGCGAGGCGACACCGCGTGACGCGTTGCGGACCGCGCACCGGATCATCGCGCGGGACGTACGGCCGGTGTACTCGGTAGAGGACCGTCGGCGCGTGTCACGGACCCTGCGGCTCGGGCGCGGATCGTGCAGTCAGCGGATGGCGGCGCTGGAGGCGGTGGCCCGGGCCGTACGCGTACGGACGCGGGTGCGCGGCCTGCTCGTGGACGGGACCTTCTGGTATCCGCGGTTCCCCCGGCTGAAGCCGCTCGTGCCGGAGCAGGTCCTCCTGGCCTGGCCGGAGTTCAGGATCAACGGCACGTGGATACCGATCGGCGAACTGTTCGACGCCCCCACGACCACCGGCAGCACCCCCACGACCACCGGCAGCACCCCCACGACCACCGGCAGCACTCCCACGACCACCGTCACCGGCTCTGCCGCCGACCACGGCCCGGCCGCCGGCTCTGGCCCCGGCTTCGCCAACAAGGGCGGCGAAACCCTCTTCGACGCGGTCGCCCGTACCGGCGTCCGGTGGGACGCCTGTGGCGCGCCGCAGGGCAGCGCCTGCGACCTCTCTGCTCAGATCGTCGCCGACCTCGGCCACTTCGACGACCGCGACGAACTGTTCGAACGCCACGGCCAGACCCTCTGCTGGACGGCCCGCACCCTGACCGAGCCGCTACTCGGCCGCTGGAGCGCGGGCGCGACCCGAACCACCGCATGAGAACCCACGTCACCGAACCGCCGCCCTTCCCGCGGCCGGCCTGACCGTCCGCGACCCGACGGGCCCCCTCCCCCCTCCCCCCACACACAAACGGCGACCGGTCACAGAATGGCCACTTCTCTCACACGCCCCTCACATGTCGCTCCGTCCGGGCACTACGGTCACTCCACTCGAAGCACACAGGGGGACGAGATGACCAACCCGTACGCCGGAACCATGCCCTCCGCGCCCCGCCCGCCCGACACCCGCCCCCTGCGCAAGCGCGTTCTCGTGTGGATAGGCGGCACCGGTCTCTTCGTCGCGGGCGCACTCGTCGGCTCCGCCGGGGACGACGGGCAGCAGACCGTCAAGGCCGCCGTCAAGCCCACGACGACCGTCACGGCCACCACCACGGCCACCCCCGAGCCCGGCCCGACCGTCACCGAGACCGTCAAGGCCAAGGCGAAGCCGGGTCCGACCGTCACCGTCACCAAGACCGCCACCGCCCAGGCCGCCGGCACCGGCACCGACACGGGAAGCGACAGCGGCAGCCAGGACGACGCCGGCACCTGCTCGATCGTGTCCAACTCCGGGAACTGCTACTCGGCGGGCCAGTTCTGCCGGAACAGCGACCACGGGGCCGTCACCACCACCGAAAACGGCACGGAGATCAAGTGCGCCTACAGCTCGAACGCCTGGCGCTGGACCTACGTCTGACAGGGCGAGGCCGGCCCGCCCATCCGGCCCTCACTCAGCGGCACCCCGCACCGTGAACCCGGTCACCAGCCCCCCGCCCTCGCGCCGGAACGCGAACGGGGCTCCGCCGTGCGCCGCCGCCACGGCCCGTACGATCGACAGCCCGAGCCCGGACCCGGGCAGACTCCGCGCGTCCGGGGCACGGTAGAAGCGGTCGAAGATCCGCTCCAGGTCGCAGTCGGGGACGCCGGGGCCCCGGTCGAGGACCTCGACCCGGACGGCATCGGAATCGGGGTCCGGCCCGCCCGGACCGCCGAGGCCGGCCAGATCCCCCAGCTCCCCCAGCTCCCCCAGGGTCACCGCCGAGCCCCGTGCGACGACGACCTCGATGGCCCCCGTGCCCCCGCGGTCGAACTTCGCCGCGTTCTCCACCAGGTTGGAGATGGCCCGCTGGAGGGCCCCGGCCCGCCCCTCGACGGCCGTGTCGCCGGCCACGCGGACGACGACGTCCCGCCCCGTGCGCCGGCGGGCGGTCGCCGCCACGTCGTCCGCGAGGTCGGCGAGCTGCACCCGCCGCACCGGCTCGGTGCTCGACTGGCCGGCCGCGAGGTCGACCAACTCGTTGACCAGATCCGTCAGTTCGAGGGCCTCCTGGGCGAGGTCGTCGACGAGTTCCTCGCGCATACGGGGCGGCAGCTCGTCGATGCGCCGGAGAAGCGAGATGTTCGTGCGCAGGGAGGTGAGAGGGGTGCGGAGTTCGTGGCCGGCGTCCTGGACCAGGCGCCGCTGGTCCTCCTCCGACTGGGCGAGCCGTACCAGCATGCGGTCGAAGGAGCGGCCGAGCCGCCCCACCTCGTCCCGGCCCGCGACCGGCACCTGGATGCCCAGACGCCCGGTCCGGGCCACGTCCTCCGCCGCCCCCGCCAACTGCACCAGCCGCCGCGTCTGCCGCCGGGCCAGCCACCACCCGAACAACCCGGCCGAGATGACGACACCCGACACGAACAGCAGGGTCCGCTGCTGCAGCTCCCGCAGCAGATCCTCCGTGTCACTGAACTCCTGCGCGACCTGCACGGCCCCCCGGCCGCCGCCGAGCGCGACGGTCACCACCCGGTAGCGGTCGTCGCCGACCTCGACCTCCCCGTGCTCGACCATCACCCCGGCCGGGGCCGCGTCGGCCGTACGGCGGTCGGCGTCGCGTACGGGCAGGCCGGGGGCGCCCTCGTCGAGGATCTCCCCGTTCGGGCCGAGCACCTGGACGTCCGTACGGCCAGAACGGATCAGGTCGTCGCGCGGGCCGCCGCTGCCGCTCGGCGCGAAGTCCTCCGGCGTCAGCGGGTCCTGCTCGACCAGCTCCCGCAGATCCCGCACGACCTCCGCGAACACGGTCTGCTCGTCGACCCGCACCAGCCGTGCCGCCGCGCTGTAGCTGAGGATCCCGACGAGGACCGTGACGACGCACGCCACCGCCACGAACGACACGGTGAACGTCGCCCGCAGCGAGGGCACCGGCCGCAGCCGGGCGAGCAGCCGGGTCAGCACCCGGACGGGACGGGACGCCACCGAGCGCCGCCTCAGTCTTCCCGCAGCGCGTACCCCACACCCCGCACGGTGTGGATCAGCGCCGGCGCCCCGGGCTCGTCGAGCTTGCGGCGCAGATAACCGACGTAGACGGCGAGGTTCTTGGAGCCGGGCCCGAAGTCGTAGCCCCAGATACGGTCGTAGATCGTCGCGTGGTCGAGGACGATGCCGACGTTGCGGACGAGCAGTTCGAGCAGGTCGAACTCGGTCCGCGTCAGCTCCAGTTCCCGCGTCCCGCGCCACGCCCGCCGTGCCTGGACGTCCATCCGCAGCCCGGCGGCCGTGAGCAGCCCGCCGGCGTCCTGGGCCGCGGGCCCGGCGGCGGGGGACGCGCCGGCCGACGACGGAAGCGGCTTGGCGAAGCCGTCCGCGTTGCCCGTGCGCCGCAGCAGCGCCCGCAGCCGTGCGAAGACCTCCTCCACGTCGAACGGTTTGACGACGTAGTCGTCCGCGCCGGCGTCGAGTCCCGCGATCCGGTCTGCGGTCTCCACGAGCGCGGTGAGCATCAGGATCGGCGTCCGGTCACCCTCCGCGCGCAGCACCCGGCAGACCTGGAGGCCGTCTATGCCGGGCATCATCACATCGAGCACGAGCACGTCGGGCTGGGTCCGGTGGGCCTGGGCGAGCGCCTCGACGCCGTCGGCGACCGCCGTGACCTCGTACCCCTCCAGGGTCAGCGCGCGTTCCAGGGCATGGCGGATGGCGCGGTCGTCCTCGGCGAGCAGCACATTCTGGGGCACCCCACCAGTCTGCCAAGGCCTCGGGCGCACACCACCTCGTCAGCAGGGCGGGTACACCCTTCTTACCGGCCTCTCACCCCGACCGTGAGTTCGACTTACCGCTCCCGAGCAGCGTGTCCGTGTGACCCCCGCCCGTACGGGAACCCGGACACCACCAGCGGATGGAGTACAAAGGGTCCGAACCACCACGAACCACAACCGCGACACCCACAACCGCGACACCCACAACCGCATCTCTCACGCCGTCGGGAAGGTAGTGCATTGAGCCGCCGCATGAAGATCGTGTTCCTGCTGCACAACGCGTACGCCATCGGCGGCACCGTCCGCACGACACTGAACCTGGCCGCAGCGCTGGCGGACCACCACGACGTGGAGATCGCCTCGATGGCCCGCCACCTCGACGAACCCCGCTTCGCCGTCGACCCGAGGGTCGCGCTCGTCCCCCTGGTGGACATCCGCCCCTACAGCCCCGACCTGCGCGATCCGGCCCAGGCGCAGCCCGCCACGGACTTCCCGGCCGAGGACAAGCGGCACCGCCAGTACAGCCGTCTCACCGACCTCCGCGTCCGCGCCTATCTGGCCCGCTGCGACGCGGACGTCGTCATCGGCACCCGCCCCGGCATCAACGTCTACGTCTCCCGCTTCGCACCCCGCCGCGCCCTGCGCATCGGCCAGGAGCACCTGCGCCACGACGCCCACACCAAGCAGCTCCGCAAGATCCTGGCCCACCACTACCGCACCCTGGACGCGGTCGTCACGACCACGGCGGCGGACGCGGCGGTGTACCGCGCGCGGATGAAACTGCCCGGCGTACGGGTGATGTCCGTGCCCAACATCGTCCCGCCGGCCGGGGTCGCCCCGTCGGACGGCACGGCCCCCGTCATCGCGGCGGCCGGGCGCCTCGCCCGGGGCAAACGCTTCGACCTCCTCCTGGAGGCGTTCGCGAAGGTCGCCGCGAAGGAGCCGGACTGGGAGCTGCGCATCTACGGCGGCGGCAAGCAGAAGGAGCGGCTGGAAGCTCTCATCGAGGACCTCCGCCTCACCGACCGGGCCCATCTGATGGGCCCGCACACCCCCATCGAGGAGGAGTTCGCGCGGGCCTCGATCGTCGTCAGCGCCTCCGAGGCCGAGTCCTTCGGCATGACCCTCGTCGAAGCCATGCGCTGCGGTGTCCCGGTCGTCAGCACCGACTGCCCGCTCGGCCCCGCCGAGATCATCACCGACGGCACCGACGGCCGCCTCGTCCCCGTGGACGACCCCCACGCCCTCGCCGACGCGATCCTCGACCTCACCGCCGACCCGGACCTACGCCGCGCCATGGGCCGAGCCGCCCTGGCCGGCGCGCACCGCTACGACCCGGCCCCCATCGTCACCAGGTACGAGCACCTGTTCGCCGACCTGCGCGCGACAAGGCTCCGGCGCACCTGGGAACGAGAGTCGACGAGGGCGAGGGCCTGGCTGCGGAGGAGGGTACGTTCCTGGAAGAGGGCAACCCCAGCGCCCTTCAGGGGCGCGGGGAACGGCGCGAGCAACCACGAACAACCCGCGGCCTGACGCCCCCGAACCCCCGCCGGCGCCCCCCGAACCCCCCAACGACGCCCCCCGAACCCCCAACGGCGCTTCTCAGCTCCGCAACGCCGCCAACCGCTCGGCGAACGGAACGACAGCGAACCCCTCCGGCTCAACCGGCGGAGCCACCGCCATCAGCCGAGCCAACTCCGAAGCCGCCCGCTCGATGCGCCCGGCCAACCCTTCCGCACCCCAGTCCTCGGACGCGGCATAAACCGCCGTGGGCACCACCACGGCCCGCAGATACGCGAACAACGGCCGCATCGCATGCTCCAGCACCAGCGAATGCCGAGCCGATCCCCCGGTGGCGGCGATCAACACCGGCTTCCCCGCCAACGCGTCGCGCTCCAGCACATCGAAGAACGACTTGAACAGCCCGCTGTACGAGGCGGAGAACACCGGCGTCACGACGACGAGCCCATCAGCCCCCGCCACCGCGTCCAGCGCTGCGGCGAGCTTCCGGCCGGGGAACCCATTGGTGAGGTTGTGCGCGATCTCCACCGCCAGGTCCCGCAGTTCGACGACCCGCACCTCCACAGACGCATCGGCCCCGACCACCGCCGCGGCCAGCCGGTCCCCCAGCAACCGCGTGGACGACGGCACACTCAGCCCCGCCGAGACGACGACCAGCTTCATGCCACGCTCTCCTTCTTCTCCGCCGCCTTCACCAACGCCTCGTGCGTCGGCGCGTCCGGCACGTCCGCCGGCCGCCCCTTCGCGAACTCCTCCCGCAGCACCGGCACGACCTCCTCGCCGAGCATGTCGATCTGCTCCAGCACGGTCTTCAGGGGCAGCCCCGCGTGGTCCACGAGGAACAGCTGCCGCTGGTAGTCACCGGCGTACTCGCGGAACGCCAGCGTCTTCTCGATCACCTGCTGCGGCGACCCGACGGTCAGCGGCGTCTGGTCGGCGAAGTCCTCCAGGGACGGCCCGTTGCCGTAGACCGGCGCCACGTCGAAGTACGGCCGGAACTCGCGCACCGCGTCCTGCGAGTTCTTCCGCATGAACACATGCCCGCCGAGCCCGACGATCGCCTGCTCGGGCGTGCCGTGCCCGTAGTGCGCGTACCGCTGCCGGTACAGCTCGACCATCCGCCGGGTGTGGTCGGCCGGCCAGAAGATGTTGTTGTGGAAGAAGCCGTCGCCGTAGTACGCGGCCTGCTCGGCGATCTCGGGCGAGCGGATGGATCCGTGCCAGACGAACGGCGGTACGTCGTCCATGGGCCGGGGCGTGGACGTGAACCCCTGGAGGGGCGTGCGGAACTTGCCCTCCCAGTTGACGACGTCCTCGCGCCACAGCCGGTGCAGCAGAGCGTAGTTCTCGACGGCGAGGTTGATGCCCTGCCGGATGTCCTGCCCGAACCACGGGTAGACGGGCCCGGTGTTGCCGCGCCCCAGCATCAGGTCCACCCGGCCGTCGGCCAGGTGCTGGAGCATCGCGAAGTCCTCGGCGATCTTCACCGGGTCGTTGGTGGTGATGAGGGTGGTCGCGGTGGAGAGGACGAGCTTCTCCGTCCGCGCGGCGACGTAGCCGAGCATCGTGGTCGGCGACGACGGCACGAACGGCGGGTTGTGGTGCTCACCGGTCGCGAAGACGTCGAGCCCGACCTCCTCCGCCTTCAGCGCGATCTCGACCATCGCCTTGATGCGCTCGCGCTCGGTCGGCGTCCGGCCCGTCGTGGGGTCCGGCGTCACGTCACCGACGCTGAAGATCCCGAACTGCATCATCGCTGCCACCCTCTCAGGCCCAGGTTGTTTACGATTCAACTATACCTATGAACGAGGGCCCCCTTCCCACTATTCCTCCAGAGCCGACGCCGACGTCACGGGGCGATGTCGGGGCGACGTCACGGGCGATGTCGCGGGCGATGTCGGCGACGGCGCCGGGGGCGATGTCAGTGGTCGTCCCTACGATCTCCCCATGGCCGCCCCACGCCGTGACACCCGAGGCATCGTGGACGCCCCGGAGCTCTTCGCCCGTGTCCGCTTCCGCCGCCGCGAGCCCGCCGAGCCGCTCCGCCCGTTCCTGGAGCACTACTGGCTGATCGACTGGGACCTGCCCGAGCCGTACGTCTCCCAGGTCGTCCCGCACCCGTCGGTGAACGTCGTCTTCCAGCGGTTCGAGGGCCAGGAACCCTTCGCCGAGGTCTCCGGCATCGGCCTCGGCCTCTTCACGCAGAAGCTGGAGGGCAGGGGCCGGGTCTGCGGCATCCAGTTCCGTCCGGGAGGCTTCCGCCCCTTCACTCCGGGCACCCCCGCGACGGCCTGGACCGGCCGCCGCGTCCGACAGTCCGAGGTGTTCCCCGGCACCGACCCGACCGCGATCCTCGCCCCCGACGACGAGGACTCCCGGGTCGCCGCCCTCGACGCCTTCCTGACGGGGCTCGGCCCACGCCCCGACCCCCAGGCGGACCTCGCCATGGCCCTCGTCGACCGCATCCGCACCGACCGCACGATCCGCCGCGTCACCGACTTCGCCCGCGCCGAGGGCCTGTCCGTACGACTGCTGCAGCGCCTGTTCTCGGCGTACGTGGGAGTGGGCCCTAAGTGGGTGATCCTCCGCTACCGCATCCACGAGGCCCTGGAACGCGCCGAGACCGACCGGACGACCGACTGGGCCGCCCTCGCCGCCGACCTCGGCTACGCCGACCAGGCCCACCTCGTCCGCGACTTCACGGCGACGGTGGGGGTGCCCCCGACGGCGTACGCGGAGGCCGTGTCGCCTCTCGCCACTACTTCGCGTGCATGACCGCGTAGATCATCACGAACGCCACGAGGTGGATGCCGAACAGGAAGTACGCGAGGTACCACCACACATACCGCTCGTTCTTCTTCTCCTCGGCGAGGCGACGCCGCTCGGGCGTCAGCTCCTCCTCCGCCATCACAGCTCCCGGTGGACCTTGGTGTTGGAGGCCTGGGCGCGGGGGCGCAGGACGAGGAGGTCGACGTTGACGTGGCTGGGCCGGGTGACCGCCCAGGTGATCGTGTCGGCGACGTCGTCGGCGGTCAGCGGCTCCGCCACGCCCTCGTAGACGCTCGCCGCCTTCTCCGCGTCGCCGCCGAAGCGGGTCAGGGCGAACTCGTCGGTCTTCACCATGCCGGGCGCGATCTCGATGACCCGGACCGGCGTCCCGACGATCTCCAGCCGCAGCGTCTCGGCGAGGACGTGCGCGCCGTGCTTGGCGGCGACATAGCCGGCGCCGCCCTCGTACGTCCCGTGCCCGGCCGTCGAGGACACCACGACCACCGTGCCGTCACCGCTCGCGGTCAGCGCGGGCAGCAGGGCCTGGGTGACGTGGAGCGTGCCGATGACGTTCGTCTCGTACATCGTGCGCCAGTCGGCCGGGTCACCGGTGGCGACCGGGTCGGCCCCGAGCGCGCCGCCCGCGTTGTTGACCAGCACACCGATCGTCCGGAACGCGGTCGCGAACTCGTCCACGGCCGCGCGGTCGGTGACGTCCAGGGCGTACGCCGTGGCCTGTCCGCCGCCGTCGTTGATCTCCTCGGCCAGCGCCTCGATACGGTCCTTGCGGCGGGCGGTCAGCACGACCCGGTACCCCGCCGCGGCGAGCTGCCGGGCCGTCGCGGCGCCGATCCCGCTGCTCGCACCGGTGACGACGGCGATGCGGGAGGCGGCGGACGGTGCGGCGGTGGCCATGGCTGCTCCTGGGAGTGCTCGAATCCTTGTCCGGCCAGGATAGGCGGGCGGTGGGACAATGAGACGGGTGATCCTCTGCCCTGGAGGTGGATCATGGGACAGGCACGTGAGGTCATGGACCGGCTCACGGACGCGGTGACGACGCACCCCGACCTGAAGGCCCTCGGTGCGCTGTACGCCGAGGACGCGATCGCCGTCACCCCCGACGGCGGCGAGATCCGCGGGCGCGACAACATCGTCGAGTACTGGCGCCAGATGACCGAAGCGATCCCCGACGGGACGTTCGAGACGGTGCACGCGTACGAGGTCGGCGACACGGCCATCGACGAGGGGTTCTTCAGCGGAACGAACACCGGGCCGATCCAGCTGCCGTCCGGGGAGACCCTCCCCGCGACCCAGAGGGAAGTAAAGATCCGCGGAGTGGACTTCGTCACGGTGAAGGACGGCAAGATCGTCGACTACCGGCTCTACTTCGACGAGATGGAGTTCCTGGGACAACTGGGACTGCTGCCGGAGGAGCCGTCCTGACCTGAGCGCTCAACCGCCCCGCGGCGCGTACATGATCACCGCCATGCCCGCGAGACAGATCAACGCGCCCGTCACGTCCCACCGGTCGGGCCGGTAGCCGTCCGCGACCATCCCCCAGGCGATCGACCCGGCCACGAACACCCCGCCGTACGCTGCCAGAATCCGCCCGAAGTGCGCGTCGGGCTGGAACGTCGCCACGAACCCGTACGCCCCCAGCGCCACGACCCCCGCCCCGATCCACACCCACCCCCGGTGCTCCCGCACCCCCTGCCACACCAGCCAGGCCCCGCCGATCTCGAACAGTGCGGCGAGCACGAACAGGGCGGCGGAGCGGGCGATGACCATGCGGCTCAGCCTCCCACGCCGATGGACGCGCGCGGCGGGCCTCAGCCCTTGACGCAGACGACCTGCTTCAGCTTCGCCACCACCTGGACCAGGTCCCGCTGCTGGTCGATGACCTGCTCGATCGGCTTGTAGGCGCCCGGGATCTCGTCCACGACACCGGAGTCCTTACGGCACTCCACGCCCCGCGTCTGCTCCTCCAGGTCCTTCGTCGAGAAGCGCCGCTTGGCCGCCGTGCGGCTCATCCGCCGACCGGCGCCGTGCGACGCCGAGTTGAAGGCCTTCTCGTTGCCGAGCCCCTTCACGATGTACGAGCCGGTGCCCATCGAGCCCGGGATGATCCCGTACTCGCCGGAGCCCGCGCGGATCGCGCCCTTACGGGTCACCAGGAGATCCATCCCCTCGTAGCGCTCCTCGGCCACGTAGTTGTGGTGCGCGCTGATCTCACCCTCGAAGGCCGCCTTCGCCTTCTTGAACTCCCTGCGGACGACGTCCTTGAGGAGCGCCATCATGATCGAGCGGTTGTACTTCGCATACTCCTGCGCCCAGAACAGATCGTTGCGGTACGCCGCCATCTGCGGGGTGTCCGCGACGAAGACAGCGAGGTCACGGTCGATCAGGCCCTGGTTGTGCGGGAGTTCACGGGCCACGCCGATGTGGTGTTCCGCCAGTTCCTTGCCGATGTTCCGGGAGCCGGAGTGCAGCATGAGCCAGACAGCACCGGTCGTATCCGTGCAGACCTCGACGAAGTGATTTCCGCCGCCGAGCGTTCCCATCTGCTTTCCCGCCCGTTCGTGACGGAACTTGACCGCTTCCGCGACCCCGTCGAACCGCCCCCAGAACCCGTCCCACCCGGCACCGGCGAACCCGTGCAGCCGCCCCGGATCGACGGGGTCGTCATGCATCCCCCGCCCCACCGGAATCGCCTGCTCGATCTTCGACCGGAGCCGGGACAGGTCGCCGGGAAGGTCGTTGGCCGTCAGGGACGTCTTCACCGCCGACATCCCGCAGCCGATGTCGACACCCACCGCCGCCGGACACACGGCGCCCCGCATCGCGATGACGGACCCGACCGTCGCGCCCTTGCCGTAGTGGACGTCCGGCATGACGGCGAGGCCCTCGATCCAGGGGAGGGCGGCGACGTTGCGCAGCTGCTGCAGTGCCCCCTCCTCGACCGACGCGGGGTCGGTCCACATCCGGATGGGTACCTTCGCGCCCGGTATCTCGACGTACGACATATCGCCCTCATTCCCCCGAAAAGAAGATCAAAGTCTCAGAACGCAAAACCGGCGCCAAGGTCAACGAAAGGGATGACGGACCGGCGTCCACGGCAGTGCGTGCGATACACATGGTGCCCGGGGGTCACCCCCGGGCGGCAAGTGAATAACCACAGGCTGGCCAGCGCAGGCGTCCCGAGGGACCCCGTCGAGAGGAGCCCCACCGTGCAGCGGAAGGCGTACGTACCCGGCGTCGCCGTGCTCCTCGCGGCTCTGCTGGCCGCGTGCACGGGCTCGGACGACAGCGGTTCGGCCGACGACCCACGCCCGGGCAACGCCACCGCGACGGCCACCGTCGCCCAGCCCGGCCGTTACGACACGCTCCCGGAACCCTGCGGCTCGATCGACCACGGCACCCTCGACTCCCTCCTCCCCGGCATCAAGCAACTCACCGACCCCACCCAGCGCGAACTGGCGTACGAGGGCGAGGCGACGCAGACGTACGACACGGACCGCAAGGCCGGCTGCCGCTGGAAGGTGGAGTCCACCGACGCCACCCACTATCTGTTCGTCGACTTCGAGCGCGTCGTGTCGTTCGACAACGCGGTCAGCGACGACAGCAAGGCGCAGGAGGTGTACGGCGGCAAGGTCGAGGCGGCGGACCTCCCGGAGCCGTCGCCCACCGTCTCCGAGGGGGCGGGCGAGGAGGGGGAGGAGACGGGAGAGGCCACGGCCACGCCGTCGAGCGACGCCTCACCTTCCGCTTCCGGCACACCCTCCACCTCGAAATCCCCCGATTCCCCCAACTCCTCCGCTTCTCCCAATTCACCCGGATCTGACGGATCTGATGGATCTGATGGATCTGATGGATCTGATGGATCTGATGGATCTGATGGATCTTCCGAAGCCTCCGGTTCCTCCGACCCCTCGCCTTCGGCGACCGCCTCCCTCCAGCCCCGCACACTCGACGGTCTCGGGGACGAGGCGTTCCTCGACGACGCGCTCGGGACGAGCCGGCAGCGGACCGTGACTGTGGTGTTCCGCACGTCGAACGTGATCGTGACGGTGGAGTACGAGGAGCAGCCGGCGACCACGACGGCGGTGCCGGACAGTGCGGAAATGCAGGACAGGGCCCGGAATCTGGCCGAGCGACTGGCCGAGGCGTTCGACGACTGAGCGGTGGTCGGGGGTGGTTCGGGCGTCCGCGTGAACCACCTGAATCAGGACCGCACTTCTTCCTCACCGCGTACCGTGGCCCCTCGGAGACCCGATCCGATTGTGAAGGAACCATGCAACGAGCCGCAGAGTCAGATCAGCTTCAGTCGCCGCGAATCGCGCGTTCGGCGCGGGTGTCGCTTGTCGGACGCCGTGGGCGGCCGGGCCGTGGGCGGGTGCTCGTGGGCGCGGCGGTCGTGCCGGTGATGCTGCTGGCCGTCGGCTGTTCGTCGGGCTCCGACACCGACAGCGCCTCCGGTGACGAGACGCCGGCGGGGCTGAAGGAGACGGCGACGGAGAGCGCCACGCCCGAGGTGGTCGTGGCGAAGTACGCGTCGCTGCCGGACGCGTGCGAGGTGTTCGCCGACAAGACGCTGAAGTCGCTGGTGCCGGAGGGCGTGAAGTCCGGGAAGGCGATCAACGCCGCCGAGGAGAACGTCACCGGGGACTGCCGCTGGATCAGCCTCGACAACAACGGGGTGGACGGCTCCCAGTACCGCTGGCTCAGCGTGTCGCTGCATCTGCTGGCGTCGGACGCGGCGAACGGCCCCGGTGAGGACCGGGCGGCCAAGGCGTACGAGTCGAAGCTGACCGCGGCGAAGGCCGTGGACGGGGCGAAGAGCGTCAAGACGGAGCCGGTGACGGGCACGGGCGACCAGGCGACGGCGGTCCTGTACGACCTGAAGAAGGACGGCGACACCTTCAAGCAGCAGACGATCGTGGTGCGCACGGAGAACGTGGTCATCACCGTCGACTACAACGGCGCCGGTCTGGCCGGCGAGAAGGCGCCGGAGGCGGCCGCGCTGCTGAAGTCCGCGAAGTCCGCCGCCAAGGAGGCCGTGGAGGCGGTCGAGGAGGCGAACGACGGCACGGACGCGTCGGCGTCCCCGTCGAAGGGCGCCTCCAAGACGCCGTCGCCGAGTGCGTCGAAGTCCTCCTCGTCGGGCGGCCAGGGCGCGAATGTGAGTTCCGACTCTGATTCCGATTCGGGCTCGGACTCCTCGACGTCGGGCAGCAGGAAGACCAAGTCGTAGCCGTTGACCTGGTGTTTCACCGGAGCCCGGTCCCTGTGGGGGCCGGGCTCGACACCATCCGGCAACCCGTTCGCCGTACACATGTGCCACCCTGTTGCGCGCAACAACACGCAAGGGGAGGGGAGTACGGGTGGCCGCGCCAATGCAGCTGACTCGAATGCACCGCGTTCTCATCGGCGTGGTCGTGTTCGGCGCCGTCATCATCGCCGGGATCGGCTTCGCGGGTTCGTACGCGGCGGTGCGGGAGCTGGCCCTCCAGAAGGGCTTCGGGAACTTCTCGTACGTCTTCCCGATCGGCATCGACGCGGGCATCTGCGTCCTGCTGGCCCTGGATCTGCTCCTGACCTGGATCCGCATCCCCTTCCCGCTGCTCCGCCAGACGGCGTGGCTGCTGACGGCGGCGACGATCGCGTTCAACGGCGCGGCGGCCTGGCCGGACCCGCTGGGCGTCGGCATGCACGGGGTGATCCCGATCCTGTTCGTCGTCTCGGTGGAGGCGGCCCGGCACGCCATCGGCCGTATCGCCGACATCACCGCCGACAAGCACATGGAGGGCGTCCGCCTCACCCGCTGGCTGCTCTCCCCCGTGCCCACGTTCCTTCTCTGGCGCCGCATGAAGCTCTGGGAGCTCCGCTCCTACGAACAGGTCATCAAGCTGGAGCAGGAACGTCTCGTCTACCAGGCCCGCCTTCGCTCCCGCTTCGGCCGGGCATGGCGCCGCAAGGCCCCCGTGGAGTCCCTGATGCCGCTGCGCCTGGCCCGCTACGGCGTCCCCCTGGCGGAGACGGCCCCGGCGGGCCTGGCGGCGGCGGGCATCGAACCGGCACTGCTGCCCCCGGCGCCGCAGGTCGAGGTCGACATGGCTGCGGGCAGTCGTGCCGCTGGGGCGGCGCCCGTCCCACAGCGAGCGGCACCTCCCGGCGAGCAGCGCCCCCAGTTGGAGAGCACCCCCGCCCAGCAGCGGCCGGAGTACGCCGAGCACCAGGAACAGGGATACGCCGAGCAGGGGCCCCCGGTGGACGAAAGCCCCTGGCTCCACGCCCGCCACCCCCAGGAGGTCCCCTACCAGGGCGGCTACGACCCGTCGTACGAGCCGGAGGAGCAGTACGAGGACTGGTACGAGGAGCAGGACCCGGAGCAGTACCAGCAATACCAGCAGTTCGAGCCGGACCCCCGGGACCCCCGCTACCAGCAGCGACAGTTCCAGGCCCCCGAACCCCAGGCTCAGGCCCAGGGCCAGCCCCAAGCCCAGGGCCAGCCCCAGGACCCCTCCTCGGAGGAGACCGGCAGCTTCCCCATCCCGGCGGGCCCGGGCCGCACGCGGGAGCTGGGTGAGGGCGGCGGCGCCCCGGAGCCCGACGAAGAGGCGTACTACCAGGTCTTCAAGCAGTCGATAGTGCCCGGCAGCGGCTACCCGACCCCTCGCGAGTTCAGCGACAACGTCGAGATGACCTACGGCGTCACGGTCCTGGACGCCGAGGCCAAGCGCATGGTGCTGCGCTTCCAGAACCGCCACACCGCGGAGCTGGAGGACGACCACATCGCGTGACCCGCACCCGTACGACGATGGGGGCGCCCGGCGAACACCGGGCGCCCCCATCGTCGTCGAGCGAGGCCGGTCTACTCCCCGAGCAGACGCCGCACCCGCTCCTGCCCCACCGCCAGCAGCAGCGTGGGCAGTCGCGGACCCGTGTCACGCCCGACGAGCAGGTGGTAGAGCAGCGCGAAGAACGACCGCTGGGCGGTCTTGATCTCGGCAGGCAGCTCCTTGGGCGTGGCGTCCGCCGGGAAGCCGGCCTGCACCTTGGGCACGCCGTAGACGAGATGGGTGAGCCCGTCGAGCGACCAGTGCTCGGCGAGGCCGTCGAGCAGCAGCCGCAGCGACTGCTGGGACTGCTCGTCGAGGGACTTCAGCAGCTCGGCGTCGGCCTCGTCGCGCACGATGGTCCGCTGGTCGGCGGGGACCTGCGTGTTGATCCAGGCCTCGGCCTTGTCGAGCCGGGGCCGTACCTCGTCGAGGGCGGACAGCGGGTCGGTGGGGTCGAGTTCGCTGAGGATGCGCAGGGTCTGGTCCTCGGCGCCCGCGGTGATGTCGGCGACGGACGCGAGGGTCCGGTACGGCATCGGGCGGGGCGTGCGCGGCAGCTCACCGGCGGCGGTGCGCACGGCACGCGAGTGGGCGGCCACGTCGGCGGGGAGGGCGGACCCGTCCACGACCTTGGCGTCGAGCTTGTCCCACTCGTCGTAGAGCCGCTGGATCTCCTGGTCGAAGGCGATCTTGAAGGACTGGTTGGGCCGGCGGCGGGCGTAGAGCCAGCGCAGGATCTGCGGCTCCATGATCTTCAACGCGTCGGCGGGCGTCGGCACACCGCCCTTGGACGACGACATCTTGGCCATGCCGCTGATCCCGACGAAGGCGTACATCGGCCCGATGGGCTGCTTCCCGCCGAAGATCCCGACGATCTGCCCACCCACCTGGAAGCTGGACCCGGGCGAGGAGTGGTCGACCCCGGAGGGCTCGAAAACAACCCCCTCGTACGCCCACCGCATCGGCCAGTCGACCTTCCACACCAGCTTGCCGCGGTTGAACTCGTTCAGCGCGACGGTCTCGGAGAAACCGCAGGCGGTGCAGGTGTAGGTCAGCTCGGTGGTGTCGTCGTCGTAGGCGGTGACGGTGGTGAGGTCCTTCTCGCACCGCCCGCAGTAGGGCTTGTACGGGAAGTACCCGGCGGAGCCGGAGCTGCCGTCGTCCTCGGCGGCGGCGCCGGAGCCCTCGGCGGCCTCGATCTCGGCCTCGTCCAGCGGCTTCTGCTGCTTCTTGGCCGGGGCCTTCTTGGTCCGGTACTGGTCGAGGATCGCGTCGATGTCACCGCGGTGCTTCATGGCGTGCAGGATCTGCTCGCGGTACGCCCCGGAGGTGTACTGCGCGGTCTGGCTGATCCCGTCGAACTCGACGCCCATCTCGGCGAGCGCGTCGATCATCGCCGCCTTGAAGTGCTCGGCCCAGTTGGGGTGGGCGGAGCCACGGGGGGCGGGCACTGAGGTGAGCGGCTTGCCGATGTGCTCGGCCCAGGAGGCGTCGATGCCCTCGACGCCGTTGGGGACCTTGCGGTAGCGGTCGTAGTCGTCCCAGGAGATGAGGTGCCGGACCTGGTACCCGCGGCGCCGGATCTCGTCGGCGACGAGGTGCGGGGTCATGACCTCGCGGAGGTTGCCGAGGTGGATCGGGCCGGAGGGGGAGAGTCCGGACGCGACGACGACCACCGGAGCGTTAGCGGGTGATGTCGCTTTGCCCGGGGCCCGACGCTCCGACTCCTCGATGACCTCATCCGCGAAACGGGAGACCCAGTCGGTGGTCTCGGTGCTCTGAGCCACGATCGGCACGTCCTCTTTTTCCTGGAGTTTCCATGGCCGCCGGTTACGGTCCCGGGCGACCGCGCCATTCTCCCAGCCTTTCACTCCGTGGGTCGAACCGGGCGCCTATTTACTCGGGGATGCGGGTCCGTCGGCGGGTGCGGGTCGGTGGGGCTTCTCGCGCAGTTCCCCGCGCCCCTAAAGATCAGGCCCTGCGGGCCTGAAAGACCACGGCTCTGCGGGCATGGAGACGACGAGGCCGCTGGCATGAAGACGACGGGGCTGCGGGTCTGGAAGACCACGGGGCCGCGGGCCGAAAAGCACGGGCCGCGGGCCTGGAAGACCACGGGGCCGCGGGCCGAAAAGCACGGGGCGCAGCCCCTGCTTTTCAGGGGCGCGGGGAACTGCGCGAGAAGCCCCACGCACCCGCACCCGCCGACGCACCCGAACCCCCTCCCCCTCAGGCGCCCTCACCCCAGCCCCCCGCACCAGGAAAACCCCTTTACCCCCCGTGGGATACTGACGACATCCACCCGTACCCCGAGGAGAACGGCACCCCCTGATGGCTTCGGTCACGTCCCTCACCGCCTCCGTCCACCAGCGCCTCGCAACCGCCCTCTCGGCAACCCTGCCGACCGCGGACGCGGACCCGCTGCTGCGACGCAGCGACCGGGCGGACTACCAGGCGAACGGGATCCTCGCCCTCGCCAAGAAGGCGAAGGCGAACCCCCGGGAGCTGGCCACCCAGGTCGTCGCCCAGGTGGAGTCCGGTGAGCTGATCAAGGAGATCGAGGTCTCCGGCCCCGGCTTCCTCAACATCACCCTCACCGACCACGCGATCACGGCGAACCTCGCGGAGCGCTACGCGGACGCGGAGAACCGTCTCGGCGTGCCGTTCGCGGAGCACCCGGGTACGACGGTCATCGACTACGCCCAGCCGAACGTGGCGAAGGAGATGCACGTCGGACACCTCCGCTCCGCCGTCATCGGCGACGCGGTCGTCCAGATCCTGGAGTTCACCGGCGAGAACGTGGTCCGCAGGCACCACATCGGCGACTGGGGCACCCAGTTCGGCATGCTGATCCAGTATCTGGACGAGCACCCGCACGAGCTGGACCACAAGGACGCCCAGGTGAGCGGCGAGGAGGCGATGTCGAACCTCGACCGCCTCTACAAGGCCGCCCGGAGGCTGTTCGACTCCGACGAGGAGTTCAAGACGCGGGCCCGCCGGCGGGTGGTCGACCTCCAGGCCGGTGACCCGCACACCCTCGCCACATGGCAGAAGTTCGTCGACGAGTCGAAGATCTACTTCTTCTCCGTCTTCGAGAAGCTGGACATGGAGATCCGGGACGCGGACATCGTCGGCGAGTCGGGCTACAACGACATGCTGGACGAGACGTGCCGCCTCCTGGAGGAGTCGGGCGTCGCGGTCCGCTCGGAGGGCGCCCTCTGTGTCTTCTTCGAGGACATCAAGGGCCCGGACGGCAACCCGGTCCCCCTGATCGTCAAGAAGTCGGACGGCGGCTACGGCTACGCGGCGACGGACCTCTCCGCGATCAGGGACCGCGTCTTCAACCTCAAGGCGAACTCGCTCCTGTACGTCGTGGACGCCCGCCAGTCCCTGCACTTCAAGATGGTCTTCGAGACCGCGCGCAGGGCGGGCTGGCTGAACGACGACGACGTCAAGGCGTTCCAGCTGGCCTTCGGCACGGTCCTCGGCAAGGACGGCAAGCCGTTCAAGACCCGTGAGGGCGAGACGGTCCGCCTGGTCGACCTGCTGGACGAGGCGATCGACCGCGCCACGACCGTCGTCCGGGAGAAGGCCGAGAAGGTGGGCCTGACCGAGCAGGAGATCGTCGAGAACGGCCGTCACGTGGGCATCGGCGCGGTGAAGTACGCCGACCTGTCCACGTCCGCCGTCCGGGACTACAAGTTCGACCTGGACCAGATGGTCTCGCTGAACGGCGACACGTCCGTGTACCTCCAGTACGCGTACGCCCGTATCCAGTCGATCCTCCGCAAGGCGGGCGAGACGGCGCCGGCCGCGCACCCGGAGCTGGAACTGGCCCCGGCCGAGCGGGCGATGGGCCTGCACCTGGACCAGTTCGGCGAGACGCTGGCGGAGGTGGCCCAGTCGTACGAGCCGCACAAGCTGGCCGCGTACCTCTTCAAGCTGGCGACGCTGCTGACGACGTTCTACGACCAGTGCCCGGTCCTGAAGGCCGAGACCCCGGCCCAGGTGGAGAACCGCCTGTTCCTGGTCGACCTGACGGCCCGCACCCTGCACCAGGGCATGGCCCTGCTGGGCATCAGGACGCCCGAGAAGCTCTGAACCGCTCTCTTGGGAGTTGGCCGCAACCGTCTCTTCGGGCATTGCCCTTCGGGACACAGCGGGACAGGAGCCCTCCCGCGCGCGCGAGCCGGCCGTCTGTCCGTCCGTCCGTCCGTCGGTGACTGTCAGTGGCTGCCCTTACAGTCACCGGCATGGCGACACTTCCCAACCCGCTGCCCAAGCTGGCGGCCGACCCGAGCGGGCGTGTGCTCGGGCTTGAGATCCCGCTTCCGCAGGGGCGGCTGATCGATGCGACGGACGAGGGTCCGTGGCACGAGCCGCTGCTGTGGTGCGCGGACGAGCCGGCCACGCCCGGCGTCTGGACCGCCGTCCAGCCCGCACGCCGTACGGCCGGTCTGCTCCCGGTGCTGCTGGACGTCGGCGGCAGCCAGGGCGGGCCGGAGGGGTGGGAGTTGGCGCCCGGCGAGATGTCGTACCCCGGGGACCACGACGCGGACGAGGTCCTGGCCGAGTTCTGGGACGAGTACGCGACCGGCGAGGACCCCGACTGGCCCGGCCTCACCGAAGCCCCCACGCCCGGCCCCGCCCGGAACGCACCCTCTTCCGCTCCCGACCCGGACGCCCTCGCCCCCGATCCGGACGCCCTCGCCGCCGAGACCGCCGACGCCCTCGTCAAGGACCCCTCCCGGCTGAAGGAACCCCGCCTCGCCCTGGTCCCCGCCCGCCGCAGCGCCGACATCCCGGCGGCCATCGGCTGGGGCGGCCCGATGAACCACGAGAACGACGTGGCGAGGCTGTGCGCGGTCCTGCGCTCCTGGGAGGACCGCTTCGGCATACGCGTCATCGCCCTCACCTACGACCAGCTCGTCCTCTCGGTCGCCGTCCCACCCGCCACCGAGGCCGAAGCCGAGGCCGTCGCCGCCGAACACTTCGCCTTCTGCCCCGACAACGTCCGGCAGGGCACCCCCGACGGCACCCGCCAGTCGTACGCCCGCACCCTGCCCGGCGAGCGCACGTGGTCCTTCTGGTGGGACTGAGGCCGCCGAGGGGACGCGCGGCGGGCCCCGGAACGCCCTCACTCGCCCCGGAACGCCCCCTCACTCGCCCCGCAAGCCCTCCCCCAGCCTCCGCAGCCCCTCCCGGATCTCCTCCGGCGCCTGTGTGACGAAGCACAGCCGCAGCGTCGACCGGTCCGGCTCCCCGGCGTAGAAGGGCGCCCCGGGCACGTACGCCACGTCCTGGCGGACCACGCGCGGGAGGAGGGCGGTGGTGTCGTAGGACGAAGGAAGGCGGGCCCAGAGGAACATGCCGCCCTCGGGCCGGTTCCACACGGACCCCTCCGGCAGCGCCCCGGCCAGCCCCGCGAGCATGGTGTCGCGGCGCTCCCGGTACGCGGCGGCGACCCGGGCGACATGCGCGTCCAGGTCACGGTCGGCCAGATAGCGGGCCGCGGCGAGCTGGTTGACGGTCGGGGTGTGCAGATCGGCCGCCTGCTTGGCGACCGCGCACGCCCGGCGCAGCCCGGCGGGCGCGCGCAGCCACCCGAGCCGCATACCGGGCGCCATCACCTTGGAGAAGGAGCCCAGCAGGGCCGTACGGTCCTCGGCGCCCGGGTACGAAGCGATCCACGGCACCCGGTGGCCCTCGAAGCGGAGTTCGCCGTACGGGTCGTCCTCGACGATCCACAGCCCGCGCCGGGCGGCGACGGCGGCGACGGCCGCCCGCCGCGCGGCCGGAAGGGTGCGCCCGGTCGGGTTCTGGAAGGTGGGCACGGTGTAGAAGAGCTTGGGCCGGGTCCGCACCACCAGCTTCTCCAGCGCCTCCGGGTCCACGCCGTACGCGTCGCCCGGCACGGCCACCACGCGTGCCCCCGCGAACCGGAACGCCTGAAGCGCCGCCAGATAGCAGGGGTCCTCGACCAGTACGACGTCCCCCGGTTCGACGAGCGCGGTGGCGAGCAGCGACAGCGCCTGCTGCGACCCGGTGGTGACGAGCACCTCGTCCGCGTCCGTCGCCAGCCCCCGCGCCCCGTACCGCGCGGCGAGAGCCGCCCGGAGCGCGGGCTCGCCCTCGGTCGTCGCGTACTGCAGGGCGCGCCCGGCCGACTCGGCGAGCACATCGCGGTAGGCCGCCGCTATCCCCTCGGTGTCGAACAGCTCCGGCGCGGGCAACCCACCCGCGAAGTTGACGACTTCGGGACGCGAGGTGACGGCGAGGATGTCCCGTACGGGGGAACCTCCGACAGCCGCGACCCGCTCGGCGAAGGCGGGCACGGCCGCCCCGCCGTCCACCGCGTCCTCGCCCGCCGCCCCGCCCGGATCCCCCTCCACCGCGACAAACCCCACGTCATCCGCGCCCCGCACAGCATCCACGGCACCCATCCCACGGCTCCTTCGGCACTCCCGGACGGCAGAACCCCGCCCCCTGCCCGCACCCTAGCCCGATACATGCCTCCTACATCCACCATTTCCGCGATGCGGACCGCCCTGCGCACCCCCTAGGCTGCGCGCATGCTCCCCAGCGTGGACACGAACGACGAGTTGGAAGAAGTCGTCGGTGACGAGGCGCTGCTGCGACCGGCCGCCCAGGATCTCTGTGGTCAACTCGGTCTCGCAGGCGCGCGAATCGTGCGTTTCCCCGAGGGCTCGCTGCCGGTGTACGCCGTCGGTGACGCCCTCGTCCTCAAGCTGTATCCGGGTTTCGAAGCGGACGAAGCCATCCGGGAAGCCCGGCTGCTGTCCCTCCTGTGGGGCAAACTGCCCATCCCCACACCCCGGCTGCACTCGGCCGACCAGTACAAGAACGGCTGGCGCTATGCGCTGATGTCCCGCCTGCCCGGCGAGGACCTCAACGAGGTCTGGCCCCGCATCCCCCGGCCCGACCAGGAACGTATCGTCGCCGAGGCCGCCGAGGGCCTCGCCGCCCTGCACGCCCTGGACGCCGCCCCGATCGTCTCCCTCACCGGACCGCCGGACTGGGGGAGGTTCATCGCCGCACAGCGCGCGGCGGCGGTCGAGCAGCAGCGGAGCGGCGGCCTCACGGGCCCCTGGCTGGAACAGATCCCGGACTTCCTCCGCTCCGTCCCGCTCCCCGCCTCGCGCCGACCGGTCCTCCTGCACACCGAGTTCATGCGCGAGCACCTCACCGTGGACCCGCACGACGGCTGGCGCCTGACCGGCCTCTTCGACTTCGAACCCGCCATGGTCGGCGACCCCGCCTACGACTTCGTCAGCGTCGGGCTCTTCCTGACCCGAGCCGACCCCACCCTCCTCAAACTCTTCTACGAGGCGTACGGCCACCCCCCGTTCGACCCCCGCGAACTGATGGCCTACACCCTCCTGCACGTCTACAGCGACCTGAACTGGTACCTGCGAAGCCTCCCGGCCCCGCCCAGCCAGAACTTCGACGCGCTGGCGGAGACGTGGTTCGGAACGGGGGGTTGAGCGCCTGGTAACGGGGGCCGCGCGTCTGGTAACGGGGGCTGCGCGCCTGAAGGGGCGCGGGGCTGCGCCTGCCCCCTACCCCTTCCGCCCCATCGCCGCGTACACGTTGATGTCCGCGTCGGTCACATCGTTGATGTCCCGATACCGAACCTTCTCGATGTCGTCCATCGCGGCGAGCCGCAGCGACTCGATCGCCTCCGGCAACGGCGCCCCACCCTCGAACCGCCAGTGATGCGCCGGCACCACCCCCGGCTCGTCCACCGAGAGCCCGCTCTCCTCGAAGAAGCGGGCGACCTCGGCCTTGGACCGCAGTACGAAGGTGAACCCCCGCGTGGTGTAGGTCTCCTGCACCGCGCGGATCTTCGCCGGATTGAGGTCCTCGGTCAGATGGCTGAGCACGAGCCGGCTCCCGGCGGGCAGCGCCTCCACCAGCTCCCGCACCACGGGGTACGCCTCGTCGTCCTCGATGAAGTGGAGGATCGCCACCAGGCACAGCGCGATCGGCCGGTCGAAGTCGAGCGTCTTCGCGGCCGCTTCGAGGATGCGCGCCGGCGTCGTGAGGTCGGCGTCGATGTAGTCCGTCGCCCCCTCGGGCCCACTCGTGAGCAACGCGCGGGCGTGGGCGAGCACCACCGGGTCGTTGTCGACGTACACGACCCGGGAGTCGGCGGCGATGCCTTGGGCGATCTGGTGGACGTTCTCGGCGGTCGGCAGGCCGGTGCCGATGTCGAGGAACTGCCGGATGCCCTCGTCCTCGGTGAGCGTGCTCACCGCGCGGCGCAGGAAGTCCCGGTTGTGCCGGACGTCGAGGTATCCGCGCGGGTTCGCCGCCAGGGCCGCGCCGGCGGCCTCGCGGTCCACCGGGTAGTTGTCCTTGCCGCCGAGGAAGACGTCGTAGACCCGCGCCGGGTGCGCCTTGGTGGTGTCGATCCTCTTCCGCAGCTCGGCGGGGTCCTGGCTGAGCGCGTCACCGGCCATCAAGCTCTCCCTGGGGGGTCGGGTCATTGAATGACCAACAACCTAACGCCCCAGGGGAGTTGCCGCGTCAGGCTTGCGCCGGATACGCCTTCGGGTCGGGGCCGTACTGGTTGGCGTCCCGCTGCCCCTCGGTGGCCATGAAGATGATCGTGAAGATGAGACCGACGCAGGGGACGAGCCCGATGAGGACCCACCAGCCGCTGCGGCCGGTGTCGTGCAGTCGCCGGACGCTGACAGCCAGGGACGGTAGGAAGATGGCCACGGCGAAGACGATCTCGGGCACCTCGGTGTCCATGGCGAGGCCGAGGATGACCAGCCCGAGATAGATGAGCGAGCTGATCAGCGTGAACATCCAGTACTCCTGGCGACGCGCCCGCCCGCTGAAGACCGCGTACTTCTTGAGCACCTCGACGAACCAGTTCATAGCTTCCCCCGAGAATCGGCACACGCCTGCCCTGCACATCAGGACAGGCGCAGAAGTTATGCCGATTGACGAGGACTCGTCAATTCCTTAACCGCTTCAGCCACCTTCACCACTGTCGCCGCTTTCGCTGCTGTCGCTGCTTTCGCCGTTCTCGCCCAAGGTCGTCCCCTCCGGGACCCACTTCGGCCCGCCCAGCGGGTACTCGTACGCCGGGCGCCCGTTGTTGCCGCTCGTACGGAACGGCTGACCGTTGTCGTTCACGGTCAGCGTGCCGCTGCGGGTGCCGCTGGTCCACTCCAGCTCCAGGTACCAGCTGACGTAGTACGCCGAGGCGTCGGCGGTGATGTAGTACACCTCGGGGTCGGACTCGCTGACGGAGTACGGGAAGTCCCTGCTGCCCGCCTTGGGCTGGACATCGGGGCGCGCGGCGTCGAGGGCGATCGTGAAGGACCGGGTCGGTACGCCGGCCCCGCAGCCGACACCGGGGTACCCCATGGCGTAGTCGTTCCAGGCGAGGGGCGACCGCTTGTCGGCCATCCGGACCTTGAGGCTCCGTACGACCACGGTCTCCTCGCCGGTGCCCTGCAGGGTGAGCGTCAGGAACTGCTCCCCCGACGAGACGGCCCCGGCGGACCTCACCCAGGCCGGCGCGTCCTGCTCCGGCGGCGGCGGCCCCACCTTCGCCGGCGGCCGGTCGACCAGGTACCGCTGACCGCAGGGGCTCTCCCAGGTGTACGGCTCCACCTTCACGGACAGCGGCGCCGGGAGGGAGGCGTCCTCACCGCCCTCGCCGGGGCTGGTCGGCTCGGTGGTGACCGAGGCACCGGCCCCCTTGCCGTCGGCCTTGTCGCCCTTGCCGCCGTCGCCCCCCTTGTCGCCCTCCTTGCCCTTCCTGCTCGCCGTGGCGGAAGGCGAGGCGCTGGACGGCGAGGCGGCGCCTTCGTCCGCCGCGTCCTTCCCGTCGCTCCCGACGGACGCCGACCCGGCCTTCCGCCCGGCTCCGTCCTCCGTCCCGCCCGGCGACAGACTGGCGGCGAGCGTCACCGCGCCCAGTACGGCGGCCACGGCCACCCCGGCCACGAGGGCGAGCCGGGTACGCCGTCGAGCATGCGGCGGGGCCTTCGCCACACCGGAACCCTGGTCCCCGACGACCGCCTCCAACTCCGGCCGCTCCTCCACGGCCGCCACCTGCCCGGCCGACCCCTCCGAAGGCACCGCGCCCGCAGCCGCCGCCTCCGCAGCCGGCCCCTCCGCAGTGGCCCCGTCCGCTGGCACCCCACCCGAAGGCACCGCCTCCGGAGCCGGCCCCTCCGCAGGCACCCGATCCGCAGCCGCCCCCACCGCCGCCGAACCGACGGAGTCATCCCCCTTGTGCCGCCGCATCGCGTCCGCGAGCACCCATCTCCGGTGGAGCTCGACCAGCTCCTCCGGCGTCGCCTTGCAGAGGCGAGCGAGCCGCTCGACGGGCGCGTAGTCCGTCGGCACGGCGTCCCCGTTGCAGTACCGGTGCAGCGTCGACGTACTCATGTGGAGCCGCTTGGCGAGCACCCCGTAACTGAGCCCGGAGCGCTCCTTCAACTCCCGTAGGAGCTCGGCAAAGTCAGCCTTCACGTCCCTCACGTCCCGTTCCGCGTTCCAGGGAAGCAACGTTTCCCCAGGTCAAAGCCGTTGCGGGCATTCCAGCGTCCCTGATCGGCCGCCAACTGTGGCGGCTGGGACGGATCACCCCGCAAGCTCTGGTCATCCAAGCACGCCGCTCCCGGCAGACCGGTCGAGCGGCGCGGCTTCGAGCACTTGTTCTCAGCCTCTTCAACTGGCTTTGTCCGAAAGGGATTCACCATGCGCACGTTCCGCACCGCTCGTACCGCCCGCCCCGCCCGTCTGCTCGCCGCGACAGGAGTCGCCCTCGCGGCCCTCGCCCTCACGGCGTGCGACAACGGAATGGGCCCCCGGGACGAGGGTTCGGCGAGCACCTCGCAGACGACCGGCGGCTCGGGCACGACCACCGGCGGCTCGGGCACGACCACCGGCACGTCCGGCTCCACCACCGGCGGCGCCACGGCCGACAAGGCCTCCCACAAGGCCTCTTCGAAAGCCGTCAGCGACGACCCCTGGGACCCCGCCAACCGCGTCACCTGCAACGGCTCCAACACCACGGTGACGACCCAGCGGGTGTCCCGCCCGATCAACCACATGCTGATCACCGTCAAGAACACCGGCTCGAAGTACTGCGACCTCTACTACGCCCCCTCGGTCCGCTTCGGCGAGGCGCAGTCGGCACCGCGCGTCATCGAGGAGTCCCAGCCGCAGGCCGTGGTGACCCTCGCTCCCGGCGAGTCCGGCTACGCGGGCGTCCTCCTCTCCTCCGCCGACGGCAGCGGCGAGGGCGGCTCGACGGAGAACAAGGCCGTCGTCTACTTCCAGGACCGCGAGGGCGGCGACGCCGGCTCCCCCGCGTCCCCCGCCCTCCCGGCCGGCGGCGTGTACGTCGACAGCACGGTGGCCGTCACCTACTGGCAGTCCACCATCGAGGACGCCCTGATGTACTGAGCGGCGGCCTCTCAGCGCGTCCCCCCAGGCGGCGGACACCACGCCGCCTGGGGCCGCATCCCGAACCGCCCGCGGAACCCCACCGGGCCTGGATGAGCCGCAGTGCGCAGGGCGACCGACCGGTCTTTTTCAGCGCAGCATCCGAGCCGCCTCGACGGCCCAGTACGTGAGGATGTTCTGCGCACCCGCCCGCTTGATCCCCGTCAGCGTCTCCAGGATCGCCCGGTCACGGTCGATCCACCCCTTCTCGGCGGCGGCCTCGACCATCGAGTACTCCCCGGAGATCTGGTACGCGGCGACCGGCACGTCCACGCTGTCCGCGACCCGCGCGAGGATGTCCAGGTAGGGCCCGGCCGGCTTGACCATCACCATGTCGGCGCCCTCCTCCAGATCGAGGGCGAGCTCGCGCAGCGACTCGCGGGCGTTCGCCGGGTCCTGCTGGTACGTCTTCCGGTCCCCCTTCAGCGAGGAGCCGACGGCCTCCCGGAAGGGCCCGTAGAAGGCGGACGCGTACTTGGCGGTGTAGGCGAGGATGGCGACGTCCTCACGCCCGATCTGATCGAGGGCGTCACGGATGACCCCGATCTGGCCGTCCATCATCCCGCTGGGCCCGACGACATGCGCACCGGCGTCGGCCTGCACCTGGGCCATCTCGGCGTACCGCTCCAGCGTCGCGTCGTTGTCGACGCGCCCCTGATCGTCCAGCACCCCGCAGTGCCCGTGGTCGATGGTCTCGTCGAGACACACATCCGACATCACCAGCAGCTCGTCGCCCACCTCGGCCCGCACATCACGGATGGCGACCTGCAGAATCCCGTCCGGATCGGTCCCAGGCGTCCCGAGCGCGTCCTTCTTCGCCTCCTCCGGCACCCCGAACAGCATGATCCCGGAGACCCCGGCCTCCACGGCCTCCACGGCGGCCTTCTTCAGACTGTCCCGCGTGTGCTGCACGACCCCCGGCATCGCCGCGATCGGCACCGGCTCACTCACGCCCTCCCGCACGAACGCGGGCAGGATGAAGTCGGCGGGATGCAGCCGCGTCTCGGCCACCATCCGGCGCATCACGGGCGTCGTACGAAGCCGGCGGGGCCGCGTACCGGGAAACGATCCGTACTTCGACATATACCTACGCTACGCCCGGGCCGTGGCCCCCTTTGCCAACACCCCGTCGGCAGCCCCGCACCCGTCCTACGCCCCCTGAACGCCACTCCCCGGAACGTGGGCGCCCCCTTCTTCTTCCCGGACGACCCGCAGCACGGGCTCCGGCAGGGCGAACTCGCCGAGATCGAACGCGGCATCCCGCCAGTGCGCGGCCAAGTCCAGCAACTTCTGCGGGTCGTAGTCGACGGGCGGCCCCGGCTGGCAGGGCAGCAGCGGGTAGAGGACGGCGGCGGCGAACCGGACACCCCACATGGCGGCCCCGGCATGAGGTTCCACCCCTTCCGCCACCCCTTCCTTCTTCAGGTACTCCAGGGTGGCCGACGCATCGCGCAGGGTGTTGTACACCTGCACATAGGTGGCGTGGATCGTGTGGTCGGTCATGCGGCACTCCTCGGAAAGCCGGGTGGATCGGTCCGCCCCGAATCCGGCTCAGACAGCTCAGACAGCTCAGACAGCTCAGGCGGTACGGACAGCTCAGGCGGTACGGACGGATTCGGGTCCTGCCGCCCCACGGCCCCGGTGGCCCCGGTGGCCCCGGCCGCCCCGGTGGTACGGCGGTCGCGTTCGGCGCGGCAATCTCGGCACCAGGTCCCCTCGGGCTGGCGGAAGGCCCGATTGCAGCCGCCCGCGCAGTCCACCATCCGGTACCACGGGGCCGGTTCGCCCTCTGCGGCCCGCTCCTCGGACATGTCCGGCAGGACTGGCAACGGCGGTGGCAGCAGTTCACTCAGGCGGTAGGCGAGGAACCGTGCCGGATTCCGGAGAGGCACGGGAAGATCGGCCGTCATGGCGTGGTGCACCGCCGCCTTAGTGGCCCCGTTCTCGAACCAGGCGACGACGGCCGGAGCGAGACGGCGCACATCCTTCTGCGAGAGCGTGAACCGATCATCGGTCCGGCGCAGCCCCACGAGCAGCGCGACAGCCTTGTCGTGGTGCTCACCGCGTTCCGACGAGTCGGGGTCGACGTCCTGCGCCGCAGGCGGTACGACGGAATCAACGGCGCCTGGATCGCCTCCAACAGGCCCCCCGTCGCCCACCACGTCCTCGACGGGCACCTCCTCGACGACCGGCCGTACGGGCACGGGGTCCACCGGAGCGGCGACAGCAATCGACCCCTCCCTCTCCCCCGCCACCCCACGGGCCCGTGTGAGCGCCGGAGCGTTGTACGCGTACGTCCGCGTGACCACGCGCCCACCGTCGACCCGCTCCCGCACCCGCTCGACGTAACCGTGCGCCTCCAACTCCCTCAGCGCGAAGGCGATCCGGTCCCTGCCTTCGGTGAACCGCTCGGCGAGAGTGCGGATGTCGGCGGAAGCCCCCTGGGGCAGCGACAGGATGTGGGTGCCGAGCCCGATGGCGGTCAGCGACAACTCACGATGCTGGGAGAGGTGATTCCCGATGATCGTGTACCGGTCAGGCTGGTACTCCTTGACGTGAGTGACACCGGAACGGGTGGCACTTTGCCGGATACGGGACTGCGGGCGCACAGCGCCACTAAGCTTGGTCTCAGCCATGAGGGAAGCCCTACTTCTCCTCGGTGGTCAGGCCCTCGCACTGGGATTGCACTCCCGGCGAGGGCCGTCGCATGTCTGCGGTCGGTCTCCGCCGAGCCTGCACGTCCAAACCTCCCTCGCGCCAGCCGAGTTGGGAGAGTTCACTCCGCCGAGTGACGAACACGGGGTTTGGATTGGTTTGGAGGGTTCTTTCCCAAGAGTTCTTTCTCTTTTACCGCCCGCACCCCCGACACACGCCCGACCGGGACCCGTGTTTCCGGGCTCCGGTACGCCGCACGGTTCATCACGCCGGGTGTGCCGCCGTACCGGCGCTGCCGTGACCCACACGCAAAGAACGGCGGAGGCGTCCACCCAGGACCCCTCCGCCGTTCTCACGTACCTACCCTCAGGTGGTCGTCCGCCGTCTCCGCGCCCCCGGCCGCCGCTCGCTCGGCCGAGTGACGGGATCCCCCGCCTCGACCGCAGCCACGCGCCGCCGCAGCCCGAAGTCCGCCAGCGCCTCGGCCAACTTGTGCACGGACGGCTCGGGAGCCATCACGTCCACGCGCAGCCCGTGTTCCTCGGCGGTCTTGGCCGTGGCCGGACCGATACAGGCGATCACCGTCACGTTGTGCGGCTTCCCGGCGATGCCCACCAGGTTCCGCACAGTGGACGACGACGTGAAGAGCACCGCGTCGAACCCGCCCCCCTTGATCGCCTCCCGGGTCTCGGCCGGCGGCGGCGACGCGCGCACGGTCCGATAGGCCGTGACGTCGTCGACCTCCCACCCGAGCTCGATCAGTCCGGCGACCAGCGTCTCGGTCGCGATGTCGGCGCGCGGCAGGAAGACACGGTCGATCGGGTCGAACACGGGGTCGTACGGCGGCCAGTCCTCCAGCAACCCGGCGGCGGACTGCTCCCCGCTCGGCACGAGATCCGGCTTCACACCGAAGGCGATGAGTGCCTTGGCGGTCTGCTCCCCCACCGCCGCGACCTTGATCCCCGCGAAGGCACGGGCGTCGAGCCCGTACTCCTCGAACTTCTCCCGCACGGCCTTGACCGCGTTCACCGAGGTGAAGGCGATCCACTCGTAGCGCCCGGTCACGAGCCCCTTCACGGCCCGCTCCATCTGCTGCGGCGTCCGCGGCGGCTCGACCGCGATCGTCGGCACCTCGTGCGGCACGGCCCCGTACGAGCGCAGTTGGTCGGAGAGCGAGGCAGCCTGCTCCTTCGTACGCGGCACGAGGACCCGCCACCCGAAGAGCGGCTTGTTCTCGAACCACGACAGCTGGTCGCGCTGGGCCGCCGCGGAACGCTCACCGACCACGGCTATCACCGGCCGACCGCCCTCGGGCGAGGGCAGCACCTTCGCCTGCTTGAAGGTCTGCGCGATCGTGCCGAGCGTCGCGCTCCAGGTCCGCTGCCGGGTCGTCGTACCGGCGACGGTGACGGTCATCGGCGTATCGGGCTTGCGGCCCGCCGCGACCAGTTCACCCGCCGCCGCGGCCACGGTCTCCAGCGTCGCCGAGACCACGACCGTCCCGTCCGACGTGCCGACCTCCGACCAGCACCGCTCGGACGCCGTGCGCGCGTCGACGAACCGTACGTCCGCGCCCTGCGCGTCCCGCAGCGGCACACCGGCGTACGCGGGCACGCCCACGGCGGCCGCCACGCCGGGCACCACCTCGAACGGCACGCCGGCGGCGGCGCACGCCAGCATCTCCTCGGTGGCGTAAGTGTCGAGGCCAGGGTCCCCTGACACCGCACGCACGACCCGCTTGCCGCCCCGCGCGGCCTCCATGACAAGATGTGCGGCATCCCGCACAGCGGGTGCACCAACGGTTGTTGACGCGCCGTCAACAACCGTCAGCTGAGGCGTGCCTGTGCCCGAAAACGTATCCGCTGAAGTAGCCGCGGAAGAGGCAGAGGCAGCAGCTGAGGACGCCGCAGTCAGTGCCGGCGGCGGGCTCGAATCGGTGTCCAGCAGCGTGACGCCCTCGCGGGCGTGCGTACGCACCACGTCGAGCACGTCGTGCTCGGCGATGAGAACGTCCGCGTTCGCCAGCGCCTCGACGGCGCGCAGTGTCAGCAGTCCCGGATCCCCGGGTCCGGCACCGAGGAAGGTGACGTGACCGTGGTCCGGACCGGCGGGAAGGGTGGTGGGGCTCAATGTGCTCGCTCCCCCATCAGACCGGCCGCACCCTTAGCGAGCATCTCGGCGGCGAGTTCACGGCCGAGCGCCATTGCTTGGTCGTACGTCTCGGGCACGGGACCGGTGGTGGACAGCTGCACCAGCGTCGAGCCGTCGGTCGTGCCGACGACGCCGCGCAGGCGCATCTCCTTGACAATCTGCCCGTCGGCCAGCAGGTCGGCGAACGCACCCACAGGTGCGCTGCAACCGGCCTCCAGGGCGGCGAGCAGGGACCGCTCGGCGGTCACGGCGCCCCGTGTGTACGGGTCGTCGAGCCCGGCGAGCGCGGCGATCAGTTCCGCGTTGTCCGCGGCGCATTCGATCGCCAGTGCCCCCTGGCCGGGGGCGGGCAAAACGGTGTCGACCGAAAGGAAATCGGTCACTTCATCAATCCGCCCGATCCGGTTCAGTCCGGCGGCGGCCAGAACGACGGCGTCCAGCTCACCCTTCCGCACATACCCGATCCGGGTGTCTACGTTCCCGCGGATCGGCACCGTCTCGATCGTGAGCCCGTGGCTGCGCGCGTACGCGTTCAGCTGGGACATCCGTCGCGGCGAACCGGTGCCGACGCGCGCGCCCTCGGGCAGCTGCTCGAAGGTCAGCCCGTCCCTGGCGACCAGCACGTCCCGCGCGTCCTCGCGCACCGGCACGGCGGCCAGCGCCAGGTCGTCCGGGTGCGTGGTGGGCAGGTCCTTGAGGGAGTGCACGGCGAAGTCGACCTCGCCGCGCAGCAGCGCCTCGCGCAGCGCGGTGACGAACACACCCGTGCCGCCGATCTGCGCCAACTGCTCGCGGGAGACGTCGCCGTACGTCGTGATCTCCACGAGTTCGACGGGCCGTCCGGTCAGCCGGCGGACCTCGTCCGCCACCTGCCCGGACTGGGCCATGGCGAGTTTGCTTCGCCTGGTCCCCAGCCTCAGGGCCCTGTTTTGCGGCTCACTCATGATCGCCCTCGGTTCTCGGCGTCGTTCTCCATGGTCCTGCTGTCCTCGGCCCGGGACACGGCGGCGACCGTCTCCTGGTCCAGGTCGAACAGAGTCCGCAGCGCGTCCGCGTACCCGGCGCCGCCGGGTTCGGCCGCGAGCTGCTTGACCCGTACGGTCGGCGCGTGCAGCAGCTTGTCGACGACGCGCCGCACGGTCTGGGTGATCTCGCCGCGGTGCTTGTCGTCGAGGCCCGGCAGCCGGCCCTCCAGGCGGGCGATCTCGGTCGCGACGACATCGGCGGCCATGGCGCGCAGCGCCACGACGGTGGGTGTGATGTGCGCGGCCCGCTGAGCGGCGCCGAAGGCGGCCACCTCGTCGGAAACGATCCTTCGCACCATGTCGACGTCGGCGGCCATCGGCGCGTCCGCCGAGACCTCGGCGAGCGACTCGATGTCGACCAGCCGCACCCCGGCCAGCCGGTGCGCGGCGGCGTCGATGTCCCGGGGCATCGCCAGGTCCAGCAACGCCAGGACCGGCGTCGGCCGGGGCACCTCGACGACGGGCTCGGGCCTGCGCAGCTCGGTGATCCGCCCGGTGACGGCCACGGTCGCGACGAGCGCTGCGATCAGCTCGGCGTCCGCGGCGGGCGTACGCGCGGTCTCACGCTCCGGCGTACGGCGGCTCGCGCGCCGGTCCACGGTCGCGTTGTCCACCCAGGCGGCGTGCTGCTCCAGCGTGGCCGCGTCCATCCCGGCCACCGCGGCCTCCCCGTGCACGGAGAAGCCACCGCCCTGGACGGCGGGGAGGTCGAGGGGGCAGTCGTCGTCGCTGCCGAGGGAGGCCGGCGGCAGGACCGGCCGTATCGCGGTACGCGTGTCCGTACGGCTCTCCGGCCCGGCGGGGACGCCCTCGGGCACCCGGCCCTCGACGGCCGCCGCGACCGTCTCGGCGGTCAGGACCAGGCCCGTGGCGCCCGTACAGGAGACGACGACCTCGGCACGTGTCAGCTCGGCCGGCACCGATTCCATCGGAACCGCGCGGGCCAGCACGTCCGTTCCGCCCTGTTCGGTCAAGATCTGCGCGAGCCGCTCGGCCCGGTCGTACGTCCGGTTGGCGATCACGATCTCGCCGACACCGGCGCGCGCGAGCGTCGCGGCGGCCAGGGAGGACATCGACCCGGCACCGATCACGACGGCCCGCTTGCCCCGGGCCCAGCTCTCGACGTCCGCGCCGGCGGTGAACTGCTCCAGACCGAAGGTCACCAGCGACTGCCCGGCCCGGTCGATCCCGGTCTCGGAGTGCGCCCGCTTGCCGACCCTGAGGCTCTGCTGGAACAGGTCGTTCAGCAGCCGCCCGGCGGTGTGCAGCTCCTGCGCCCGGGCCAGCGCGTCCTTGATCTGCCCGAGGATCTGCCCCTCGCCGACGACCATGGAGTCCAGCCCGCAGGCCACCGAGAAGAGATGGTGGACGGCCCGGTCCTCGTAGTGCACGTACAGGTACGGCGTCAGCTCGTCGAGCCCCACCCCGCTGTGCTGGGCGAGCAGCGTCGACAGCTCGGCGACACCCGCGTGGAACTTGTCCACGTCGGCGTACAGCTCGATGCGGTTGCAGGTGGCGAGAACGGCGGCCTCGGCGGCCGGCTCGGCGGCGACCGTGTCCTGAAGCAACTTGATCTGCGCGTCCAGGGACAGCGCCGCCCGCTCCAGCACACTCACCGGAGCACTGCGGTGGCTCAGTCCGACGACCAGGAGACTCATGCCGGCATCACGGCGGGGACATCCCCGTCGGGCCCTTTCCCGGACTCCTTGGGAGCCAGCGGTACGGCACCGGCCTCGGCCGCGGCCTCCTCGCCGGCCTTGCGCTGCTCGTGGAAGGCGAGGATCTGCAGCTCGATCGAGAGGTCCACCTTGCGGACATCGACCCCGTCCGGCACGGACAGCACGGTGGGCGCGAAGTTCAGGATCGACGTGACCCCGGCGGCGACCAGCCGGTCGCACACCTGCTGGGCGGCACCGGCGGGGGTGGCGATCACGCCGATGGACACGCCGTTGTCGTCGATGATCTTTTCCAGCTCGTCCGTGTGCTGGACCGGAATACCCGCGACCGGCTTCCCCGCCATCGTCGGATCGGCGTCTATCAGCGCAGCGACCCGGAATCCACGGGAGGCGAACCCGCCGTAGTTGGCGAGCGCGGCGCCGAGGTTACCGATACCGACGATCACAACCGGCCAGTCCTGGGTCAGCCCCAGCTCACGCGAGATCTGGTAGACGAGATACTCGACGTCGTACCCCACACCCCGGGTCCCGTAGGAGCCCAGGTACGAGAAGTCCTTGCGCAGCTTCGCGGAGTTGACCCCGGCGGCGGCCGCGAGTTCCTCGGATGAAACGGTGGGTACCGAGCGCTCCGACAGCGCGGTCAGAGCACGGAGGTACAGCGGAAGCCTGGCGACGGTGGCCTCGGGAATTCCTCGGCTACGGGTCGCCGGTCGGTGAGTTCGGCCAGTTGCCACGGTGCTCCTGCGGGTAGAGCGGGGCTGCGGGCGGTCATGCGTCCCCAGACCGCCCCGTCGACAGCAGGCTATGTCTTTGTGAACGCGTGCACAAAGATGGTGTCCGATTTGCCCGGCCAACGTGACCGGGGTCACGCGCACGCGACACGCGCGAATGGAACCGGCACACACATGCCTTCGTTCCTCACCGGGCGCCTTGCACGACGGGGGCAAAACCGCACACTCTCCTCACGAATCCCGCCCCCGAGACCAACCAGCCCATCGATCCTAAGCGACTTTTGGGACCACTTGGACTGGTCGGTCAGGTCACATTCGTAGAGCCCCCTACGAGAGGGCCTTGCGCAGCCGCTCCTCATTCACACGCCAGAAGGTGTGCTGGGCACCGTCCACCAGCACCACGGGGATCTGCTCCCAGTACTGGCGGTGCAGTTCGGGGTCCTCGGTGATGTCCTTCTTCTCCCAGGGAACGCCCAGCTCACCGCAGACCTTCCCAATCACCGCCTCCGCGTCGTCGCACAGATGGCACCCGGGTTTCCCGATCAGTGTGACGAGACGCTCACCGGAATTCCTCGGCGTCCGCCGAAACATGGCACTCATGTCGGCCATTGTCGCTCCGCACGAAGGCGCACACCTCTTCCTCACCACGAAGCGCACGACCTGCTCTTTTCCCGACCGGTTCCTCCCCGTTCCGCATACGGACACGCCGCCGGGTCCACTCCTTTAACGACACGGTCGTGGAGAGTTCACAACCCGCAAACCTCTCGACTCCGGAACCACTGAACTGACTGGCTATGCTCACGTCATGGCCGCTCTCGGATGGCTCACTCCCCGTAGGCGCTCCGCCACGGCGCGGAGCGTTTTGGCAGGCGAGGCCTCTGCGGAGGCAGCGCGCAAGTCCTCCCAGGAGCTGGAGGACATCTCCCCCGCGCCCGACGCCGTCAAGGAACCGGAGTTCCCGGTCCTCGGCGACGACAAGGCCGCCGCCTTCTTCGACCTCGACAACACCGTCATGCAGGGCGCCTCGCTCTTCCACTTCGGCCGGGGCCTGTACAAACGGAAGTTCTTCGAGACCCGCGACCTCGCCCGATTCGCCTGGCAGCAGGCATGGTTCCGGCTGGCGGGGTCCGAGGACCCCGAGCACATGCAGGACGCCCAGAACTCCGCGCTCTCCATCGTCCAGGGCCACCGCGTCGCCGAACTGACGATCATCGGCGAGGAGATCTACGACGAGTACATGGCCGAGCGCATCTGGCCGGGCACCCGCGCCCTGGCCCAGGCCCACCTCGACGCCGGCCAGAAGGTCTGGCTCGTCACGGCCGCGCCCGTGGAGATCGCCCAGGTCATCGCCCGCCGCCTGGGCCTGACCGGCGCGCTGGGCACGGTCGCCGAGTCGGTCGACGGCGTCTACACCGGCAAGCTGGTCGGCGAGCCGCTGCACGGTCCCGCGAAGGCCGAGGCCGTCCGCGCCCTGGCCGCGGCGGAGGGCCTCGACCTCTCCCGCTGCGCCGCGTACAGCGACTCCCACAACGACATCCCCATGCTGTCGCTCGTGGGGCACCCCTACGCCATCAACCCGGACACCAAACTCCGCAAGCACGCCCGCGAGATGGACTGGCGGCTGCGCGACTACCGAACCGCCCGCAAGGCCGCCAAGGTCGGTCTGCCCGCGGCGGCGGGTGTGGGAGCGGTGGCCGGCGGCACGGCGGCCGCGATCGCTTTGCATCGCCGTCGCCGCTGAACCGTCCGGGCCGTCTGAACTGTCTGTCGTTTTTCGAACGCCGGAGAGGCTGGGAAACCAGCCTCTCCGGCGTTCGCGCGTCCGGCCCCGCCACCCCGCATTCCAGCCGTCCTACCCCCACTCCGTGCCCCTCAGTCACGCCATCCGCACCCGACCACAACACGCCCCGCACCCAGACGGAACACGAACTCAATCGATCAGCAATCGATCACGGATCGGCACTTGAGCAGCCGTCAATCGGTTACAGAAGCGACGTAATCGATGATTTGAGCAACTGGGTGTAGCAGTGCCTGCACGAAGCGTTATTCTCCTCAAACGCAAACCGGTACCCCTCCGTCGCTACGACGGGTGAAAGGTTCCGTACTGCACGTGATGGAAGCTCTGCCTCTGGGAGTCCCGTGTACCCACACGTCGGGGTTGACGCCTCGGGCCTGGCTACGCTGCGCGCGACGGTCAACCAACTGTTGCGCGGCTTCGTCCCCACCGCGTACGCCGTCCCCGCCCTCGCCACCTCCGCCGCGCCCGTCGGTCCGTGCTACGCACTGGCCGAGGGCAGCGCGGCGGTGGGCAGACGAGGCCGTTCGGGATCCGCCGCCACGACCACCCGCCGTCCGGCCGCGGACAGCGACAGCGCCCGCATGATGGACCTCGTCGAACGCGCCCAGTCCGGCGAGGCCGACGCCTTCGGCCGCCTGTACGACCAGTACAGCGACACCGTCTACCGCTACATCTACTACCGCGTCGGCGGCAAGGCGACCGCCGAGGACCTCACCAGCGAGACGTTCCTGCGCGCCCTGCGCCGCATCGGCACGTTCACCTGGCAGGGCCGCGACTTCGGCGCCTGGCTGGTCACGATCGCCCGCAACCTGGTGGCCGACCACTTCAAGTCCAGCCGTTTCCGCCTCGAGGTCACCACCGGCGAGATGCTCGACGCCAACGAGGTCGAGCGCTCCCCCGAGGACTCCGTCCTGGAGTCCCTCTCCAACGCCGCACTGCTGGAGGCCGTACGCCGCCTCAACCCCCAGCAGCAGGAGTGCGTCACCCTCCGCTTCCTCCAGGGCCTCTCCGTCGCCGAGACCGCCCGCGTCATGGGCAAGAACGAGGGCGCGATCAAGACCCTCCAGTACCGCGCGGTCCGCACCCTCGCCCGCCTCCTCCCGGACGACGCCCGCTGAACCCCACCGCCCGGGACGACCACGGCTGAGCGGCACCGCGCCGAGCGCCGATCACATACGCTCAGCGACACCAACTCACGCTCCGTGGAAGTCCGTTGACTTCCACGCCCGATCATCCGCCGTCCGTAACCCAAGTGCCACACCACTCGTTGTGCGGGATACAGGCTCCCTGTGGTCGCACCCTGACCGACATCGATCACTCGATCGTGTGGATCGGTCGGGGACGTGCAACCCTCAGGACCCCCTGGGGAGTCGACCGTCATGACGAGAGGAGGTGCCGCCAGTGATCGCGAACGTATCGGCGCACCGGCGGGCGAACGCCTTCGCCCAGGCCCTGGAGGAGCTGTCCGACCGGGGCACGGCGGCCGAGCAGCCCGAGGGATCGCCACCGGCCCCGGCAGCGGAACAGACCGAGCAGGGCCGCCTGTTGGCCCTCGCGACCGGTCTCGACGAGCTGCCCAAGCCGGTGCTCGACCCCGAGGTCAAGGTCGTCCATCGCGCCCAGTTGGTGGCCGCGATGGAAGCCATGCTGCGGGACGGCACACTGCCGGGGCGCGAGGCGTCGGACCCTTCGGTGCCCGAGCAGCGATCGGGCAAGGCGCGAGGCGCTCACCGGGCAAGCCCGCTGGGAAAGTTGCGACCACGGTCCCGCCTGACGAAGGGTCTCGCCGCGGGCGGACTCAGCGTCGGTGTGGCCGCGAGCGCGTTCGGCGGTGTGGCCGCCGCCAGCTCCGACGCCCTGCCCGGTGACTCGCTCTACGGCCTCAAGCGTGGCATCGAGGACGTGAAGCTCACCCTGGCCGACGACAGCGACGACCGCGGCCGGCTCTATCTGGACCAGGCGTCCACCCGGCTCGGCGAGGCCCGCCGCCTCATGGAGCGCGACCGGGGCGGACAGCTCGACCACGAGTCCGTCGGCGAGATCCGCCGCGCCCTCAGCGGCATGCGGCACGACGCCTCCGAGGGCCACCGCCTGCTCCACGAGGCCTACCAGCGGGACCCCGGCTCCCTCGGCCCCATCCAGGCACTGTCGGCCTTCTCGCGATCCCACCGCGAGGCCTGGGGCGCGCTCCGCGACCGACTGCCCGTGCAGCTCGGGGACGTGAGCCAGCAGGTCTCGTCGGTCTTCGACGCCATAGACGAAGAGGTCGCCCCGCACTCCTCGCTGCTGCCTCAGCCCCCCGTCCAGGGCGGCGGCGACAAGCGGCGCTCGCCGGGTTCCGGCACCCCCGGCTCCACGGACTCGGGCGGCCCGGCCCCCAGTTCCCCCGGCGGCTCCGCCGACGGCACCCGGGAAAGCGGCAGCAAGCCCCAGCCGTCCACCTCGGACAGCAGCGGCGAAGGCCTCGTCGGCGGCACCACCGGCGGCCTCCTGGACCCGCCCCAGGACGACACCACCAGCACCTCCCCGTCCACCGGCAAATCCACCCCGGCCGAAAAGCCCGACGTCACCCTCCCGCCCCTTCTCCCGGGCCTCCTGCCCGGCCTCGGCATCGACGGCGAGAACACCGACTAGCTCCAGCCCACTAGCTCCATACGACGGTGGGGCGCCCTTCTCGAAGAAGGGCGCCCCACCGTCGTATGCCGGCACAGAGCCGCTAGAAGAACACCGACCGCCGCTGCACCAACAGCTTGTACAGCGTGTGCTGGATCTGTTCGCGGACCTGGTCCGTCAGGTTGAACATCAGCATCGGGTCCTCGGCGGCCTCCGGCGGATAGCCGTCCGTGGGGATGGGCTCCCCGAACTGGATGGTCCACTTCGTCGGCAGCGGCACCGCGCCCAGGGGGCCCAGCCAGGGGAACGTCGGCGTGATCGGGAAGTACGGGAAACCGAGCAGACGAGCGACCGTCTTCGAGTTCCCGATCATCGGGTAGATCTCCTCCGCGCCCACGATCGAGCACGGGATGATCGGCGTACCGGCGCGCAGGGCGGTCGAGACGAAACCACCCCGGCCGAAACGCTGCAGCTTGTAGCGGTCCCCGAAGGGCTTGCCGAGGCCCTTGAAGCCCTCCGGCATGACCCCGACCAGCTCACCCTGCTCAAGCAGCCGTGAGGCGTCCTCCGCGCACGCGAGGGTGTGCCCCAGCTTGCGGGCCAGCTCGTTGACCACCGGCAGCATGAAGACCAGGTCCGCCGCGAGCAGCCGCAGATGGCGCCCGGCGGGATGGTTGTCGTGGACGGCGACCTGCATCATCAGGCCGTCCATCGGCAGCGTCCCCGAGTGGTTGGCGACGATCAGGGCGCCACCGTCCGTCGGGATGTTCTCGATGCCCTTCACCTCGACCCGGAAGTACTTCTCGTAAACCGGCCGCAGCAGCGACATCAGCACCTGGTCGGTGAGCTCGGCGTCGTAGCCGAAGTCGTCGACCTCGTAGTCACCGGTGAGCCGCTTGCGCAGGAAGGCGAGCCCGCCCGCGATGCGCCGCTCCAGCCCGCTGCCGTCCTGTGCCTCGGCGGCCCCCTGGGGCGGCTCCGGCTTCTCCCGTGTCACAGGGACATCATCGGTGCTGGTCGGCCGTCCGGGGAGGGCCTGGACCTCGCCGGATTCACGCACGTCCCGTACGACCGCGCTCTCGCCCTTGCGCCGGCTCCCCGTACTCCGGCGGCGCGGCGGGCGCTGCACGGCACCCCCGCGCGTCCGGTCGTCGTCGAACGGAATGACCTTGGCATCCGCCATCGTTGATGCGCTCCTCAGTTGGCGCTCTGCGTCGGGGGTTGGCTGCCACCCAGTACGGGCACGGGCAGCGCGGCGAGCCGGTCGATGGCCCCTGCGAGGGCCTCCGGAGGCACAAGCCCGGGGCCCCTGCCGCGCGCGAAGTCCGCGAAGGTCTCCGCGGTCGTGTACTTGGCCCGGTAGCCCAGCGTCTCGCGCATCTGCTTCGTCGACACGACCCGCCCGTGGGTCAGCAACCGCAGCTGCTCCGGCGAGAAGTCCGTCACGCCGAGCGTGCGGACCATCGAACCGACCCAGCTGACGGCCGGCATCAGCAGCGGCACGGTGGGCCGGCCCAGGCGCCGCGCGCACTGCGAGAGCAGCAGGACACCGTCACCGGCGATGTTGAACGTGCCGCTGTTCAGCGTGCCGCGCGCCGGCTCGTGCGAGGCGATCCGCAGCACCTCGATCACATCGTCCTCGTGGACGAACTGCAGCCGTGGGTCGTAGCCCAGCACGGTCGGCAGCACCGGCATCGAGAAGTACGAGGCGAGCGGCGAATCGGCGCTCGGTCCGAGGATGTTCGCGAACCGCAGCACGCACACGGCCACGTCGGGCCGCCGCCGCGCGAAGCCGCGTACGTATCCCTCGACCTCCACGGTGTCCTTGGCGAAGCCACCGCTCGGCAGGGACTTGGGCGGCGTGGTCTCGGTGAACACGGCGGGGTCCCGGGGCGCGGAGCCGTACACGTTCGTACTGGACTTCACGACCAGCCGCTTGATCAAGGGGGACTTCTGACAGGCACCCAGCAGCTGCATGGTGCCGATGACGTTGGTCTCCTTCAGCGTGGCCCGCCCGCCGCTGCCCAGCGGCGTGCCCGTGACGTCCAGGTGCACGACGGTGTCCACGTTGTGCTCGGCCAGCAATCGGGCTATGGCGGGCTGCCGGATGTCGGCCTGCACGAAGTCCGCGCCACCCAGATGATGTCCCGGCGCCACCGCGTCCACCGCGATGACCCGGTCGACCTGCGGGTCACGCTGGATCCGTCGGACGAACCGGCCACCCAGCTGACGGGCGACCCCGGTCACGAGCACGACCTTCCCCAAGATCAGCGCCTTCCTTCCAGCCGTCGGCTCTCGTCGGCGTACCTTCTGCTCGTACTCTGCCGCGTTCCCCGTGTGCGGCCACGTTAGCGGGTCGACGTTGCGCTGTGATGACCGCGACTCCGTCAATGACCCGCAAAAACACCGTGACCCCCCACCGCATGCGGTGGGGGGTCACGGCTACGCGCTCTCAACAGCGCTCGCGCAAGCAAGCAAGGCGTACGACCCCCTTACGCGACGGGGGCCGGCCAGGACCCCTTCACAGGGCCGGACCGCCTTACTTCTTGTTGCGACGCTGAACGCGGGTGCGCTTGAGCAGCTTGCGGTGCTTCTTCTTAGCCATCCGCTTGCGCCGCTTCTTGATAACAGAGCCCACGACTACCCTCGCTCACTTCTCATCACTCGGTGTTTGGGCGCCATGGGCCCATACGACCTACGAGGGGCCAGCCTACCCGCCCGAGCGCTGAGGTCGTAATCGAGGGTGAACCAGAGGTTCCCGGAGGCCCCGCGAGGCCTCCGGGAGCCCTGTGGCCCGATGACCGTCAGGCAGTCTCCACCCCCACATAGCTCTCGCGGAGGTACTCGTGAACCGCTTGCTCCGGCACCCGGAAGGACCTGCCCACCCGGATCGCCGGCAGATGACCGCTGTGCACCAATCGGTACACGGTCATCTTCGACACTCGCATCACCGAGGCGACTTCCGCCACGGTAAGGAACTGAACCTCGTTCAGAGGCCTCTCGCCAGCTGCAGCCATGACACACCTGAACCTTCCGCACTCGACGGCCACCGGCTTCCCCTTCCGGTGACTCTTCGTCGCTGCGTGCTCACTCCCCAATGTAGGGGCGGGTGATGCGAGTGGGGAAGAGGGGATGCCATCGGCGGCCTACTGTGACAGACACGCCCGATTGAGTACGTAGCGGGTCAGCGGTCGGTAGTAACCGGACCGCACACCGTCATCAAGTGGAACGACGACGGACACCCGCCCCTCCGCCTCCCCCACGAAGAGCGCCGGATCGTCCGTATCTGCCAGCCCGATCGCCTCGAACCCCAGCTGACCTGCCCCGCAGACCCATCCGTGGTCTCCCACCACGAGTTCCGGGAGCGGCCCGCCGGCCTCCGCCGCGGCCGCCAGAACCGTCCGAACCGGGAGCGGCGAATGCGTGTGCACGCTGGTCGCACAACCGGAGCGCGAGGCGGTCGCCTCGCGGACGAAGGCGACTCCTCGTACGTAGTCAAGGTTGTACGTGCGTAGACCGAACCGGGTCGTTATGTCGACACGTCTACCCGTCGCAGGGGTGAGAACCTCACATCCCGCCGCCGACAAAGCGTCCGCCAACGCGCCGTAGAAGCCGATCAGTCGATGCGGATGCCCGGTCCCGAGAAGCACCGCGCCGCCACTGCGAGCGACGGCCCCGAGCCGTTCCGCGAACCGGTCCAGCGCCCCCATCGTGCGCTCCGGATCGATCACATCCTGCCCGGATGTGCACCCCGGATCGGCCGAAACCCCACACTTCTCCGCCATCAACCCGAGCACATCCCGCTGCCCCCAGGCCATCTCCGGATCAAGTCCGATCAAAAACCGAGGATCCCGAGCCGCGAACAACCGATAACTCCGCAGACTCGCCTCCCGGCCGGTGGCGACCCTCCCCGCCAGCCCGGAAGCCACGAGATGCTCCCGCAACGCCCCACCACTCACCACACCCCGATGCTGACGCACACCCCACCCCACCACCCCCAAAACACCGCACGACCACACAGTTGGCCTAACCGCCCTTCAGGCCAGGGGCGCGGGGAACTGCGCGAACGGGGCCCGGGGCGGAGCCCCGAATCTGTGACGGGGGTCGAAGGGACACGCAGCCCCTGGGGATGGGAACGGGTAGGGGCGGCGGGGGCGCAAAACCTAGGGCAACAACCCCCGCAACGGAAACACAGCCTTCCGCGCGGCCAGCACGGCCTGATCCAACCGATCCGCGGGATCGTACCCGGACTCCCACCCGGCAAAGGACACAGGCCACCGCCCATCAGTCATCCGCACCGGCGCCAACTGCCGCGTACGCGCGAACACCCGCTGCCGCCACTCCTCAGGAATCACACTCTCCGGCGCGATCTCCCGCCCCGCCACGACCCCCACCAGATGCGTCCACGACCGCGGCACCACATCCACCACCGCGTACCCACCCCCACCGAGCGCGACCCACCGCCCCTCGGCGTACTCGTGCGCCAGCTCGTGCAGAGCCACCTGCACCGCCCGCTGCGCGTCCAACGACACCGCCAGATGCGCCAGCGGATCCTCGAAGTGCGTATCAGCCCCGTGCTGGGTCACCAGCACCTGCGGCCGAAAATCGGCCAACACCTCGGGCACCACCGCATGGAAGGCCCGCAACCACCCCGCGTCCCCGGTCCCCGCCGGCAGCGCCACATTCACGGCCGAGCCCTCCGCACTGCCCGGGGCCCCCGTCTCCTCGGACCACCCGGTCTGCGGGAACAACGTCCGAGGATGCTCATGCAGCGAGATCGTCAGAACCCGCGGATCCTCCCAGAAGGCGGCCTGCACCCCGTCCCCGTGATGCACATCCACATCCACATACGCGACCCGCTCGGCCCCCAGCTCCAACAGCCGGGCGATGGCGATCGACGCGTCGTTGTAGATACAGAACCCCGACGCGCCCCCAGGCATCGCATGGTGCAGCCCACCCGCGAAGTTCACCGCGTGCAGCGCGTCCCCCCGCCACACGGCCTCCGCCGCGCCCACCGACTGCCCGGCGATCAGGGCGGACACCTCATGCATCCCGGCGAAGGCCGGATCATCCATGGTCCCGAGCCCGTACGAACCGTCCGCGCCCGCGGGATCGGCCGACGCGGCCTTCACCGCCGCCACATAGTCCTCGCGATGCACGAGCCGAAGCGTCGACTCCCCAGCGGGCTTCGCCGAGACGACGTCCATCTCCCGATCGAGCCCGAAGGCACTCACCAGACTCCGGGTCAACTCCAGCCGGACCGGATCCATCGGATGGTCCGGACCGAAGTCATAGCCCGTTACTGCCTCGTCCCACATCAGCTGTGCGCGGCCGCTCATGCCCGCCACCGTATCGGTCCGGTTCAGTCTCGAACGACCGGGCGTACACCAACGTCACCAGCACCAACACCATCGGTACGAGCATCGCCCCGCGGTAGCTCCACAGGTCTCCCAGAGCCCCCACCAACGGAGAACCGATCAAAAACCCGACATAGTTGAAGATGTTCAGCCGAGCAACGGCAGCATCCGAAGCACCCGGGAACAACCGCCCCGCCGCCGCGAACGTCTGCGGCACCAGCACACACAGCCCGAGTCCCAGCAGGGTGAACCCGAGCATCCCCACCCAGGCCCCCGGCGCCCCCGCCACGACGGCGAACCCGACCGCCGCCACGAGCGCCCCGGCCCGCACGACGGCCGCGGCCCCGAACCTCCGCACCCCGAAGTCCCCGATGGACCGCCCGAGCAACGTGGTGACCATATAGACGTTGTACGGCACGGTCGCCATCTGCTCGCTGCTCCCCAGCACATCCTGCAGATACTTCGCACTCCAGTTGGAGACGGTCGAGTCCCCGATGTACGCGAAGCACATCACCAGACAGAGCGGCAGCAGCATGCCGAAGGCTACGGACCCACCCGCCCCCGCGGCGACGGCGTCCTCCTTCTTCTCCTCCGCAGGCCCCGCATCGACGTACCACCGGCTCCCCACCAGCGCGGCCGGCAGCAGCACGACCACCACCGGCAGATACAACACGAGCAGCGGCAGTTCCCAGTGCGCCCCCACCCATGCCAGCGAGGCCCCGGCTATCCCACCCAGGCTGTACACGGCATGGAAGCCGAGCATGATGCTCCGCCCGTACGCCCGCTGCAGACTCACTCCGAGCATGTTCATCGACGCGTCGAGCGCGCCGACCGCCAGCCCGAAGGCCGCCAGCGCGGCACCGAGCACGGCCATGTGCTCGCCGGCGCCCACGCCGAGCAGCGCCAGAAGCACGACGGGCTGGGACCACCGCAGCACCCGGCTCGGCGGCACGCGCTTCACGAGATGCTCGGTGCAGACACTGCCCAGCCCGGCCAGCACCGGCACAGCGGCAAGGAACGCGGGCAACAGCGCGTCGGAGACCCCGTACCGGTCCTGAATGGCCGGAATACGGGTCACGAGCAGAGCGAAGGCGACGCCCTGAGCAAAGAAGCTGAACGCCAACGCGGCCCGACCGCGCCGCAGCACATCTGTCATGGCGGAACATTAGGGGCCACGACCTACCCATGGGTAGAGGAAGTTGAATACTGCTCAACTAAGCAGGTCGAGCAGCTCTCCCATGTCCGAGAAGTACCCCTTGGCTCCGACGAGCTTCTCGGCGGGCGTCATCGCCGTGAACCCGTACACATCCATCCCGGCCGCCACACCCGCTCGCACGCCGGCGGGACTGTCCTCGACGACCACACACCTCTCCGGAGCCACGCCCATCCGCGCCGCCGCGTACAGGAACAGGTCGGGCTCCGGCTTACCCCGCCCCACGTCCTGCGCACTGAAGACGAGGTCGGCGCCGAACCATCGGTCGAGCCCGGTCGTCCGGTGCCCCACCCTGATCCGCTCATGGCTCCCGGACGAGGCCACGCAGTACGGCACTTCGTCCGCGACAAGCTTCTCCAGCACCCCGACGACACCGGGAACAGGCTCCAACTCCCGCTCGAACGCGGCGAAGACGCGGCTGTGGAAGACATCGTCGAAGTCCTCCGGCAACGGCCGCCCCGTCCGCTCCCGCACAAGCTCGTGCACCCGGTGCATGGCCGACCCCATGTAGTCCCGAATGGAGTCCTCGTAGGAGGTCGGATACCCCAACTCGGTGAGGTGGGCGGCCAGCAGCTGGTTGGAGATCGACTCACTGTCGACGAGAACGCCGTCATTGTCGAAGATCACGAGGTCATAGCGCATAACCCGACCCTAAACGCAGAAAACCCCCGCCGGTTTCCCGGCAGGGGTTTTCTCAATAATTGTTCGGCGGTGTCCTACTCTCCCACAGGGTCCCCCCTGCAGTACC
>NZ_JBSFVC010000030.1:0-43045 GCF_053592095.1 Streptomyces sp. NPDC002787
CCTGGCTCGACTTCTACAACACTGGCCGCCGACACACTGCGCTCGGCGGCCAGCCACCGATCAGTCGACTGTCACCAACGTCATGACCGAGTACACATCTAGGACAACCCGAACACCCACCCGGTCGGTGTGATTAAAGTGCCGGGATGAGCAGTTCGCCGCCGCCCGGCTGGTACCGCGACCCGTCCTTCCCGCTCACCGAACGCTGGTGGGACGGGACCGCGTGGACCGATCACCGGCGCCAGCCGGAGCAGCCCGTGCCGCCGGTGCTCCAGCCCCAGCCGCCCACCGGCAAGGGCCCCGGGCGCACCAAGGTCATAGCCCTGGCCGCCGTCGGCGCCGTCCTGGTCGCCGGGGCCGTCACGGGCGGCGTCGTCGTGCTCGCCAAGGACGGCGACGGTGGGCGGGCGACGCGGACCGCCACGACGTCCCCGACCTCGGACGCGGATGGGAAGGGCAGTCCGTCGCCCACGCGGCCCGCCACCGCGTCCCCCACCGGCGACCCGACCGTCGTCCTGGACGACCTCAACGGCATCACCTTCCCGGTCATCGACGGCTGGGAGGACGGCGACGGATCCTACGAGGAGGACGCCGTCCTGGTCACGGACGGCACGTACGACTGCCCCGGCGACGGAGGCGTGTGCCGCGGCGGCACCGTCCTCTCGCGGACCGTCACGGGCAGCGAGGAGACCTCCCCGAAGATCCTCGCCGAGAACGACATCGAGGACGCGGCGAACGACGCGTACGACCGCGACGTGCTGGACCGGCAGCCGTACAACGGCATCACCGGCCACGAGGTCGTCGGCTCCGGTTCGGTCGCCGTCGCGGGCCGCGCCGGGTACTACGTGCGCTGGCGGGTGACGACCGGCGCCGGACCCGGCGGTTACGTCCAGTCCCTGGTCTTCCCCTCCAGCCGAGGCTCCGAGGCGCCGGTCCTCGTCCGCTTCGCCGTCGACGCGGGCGACGAAGGCCCGCCGCTCGGCGACATCGACAAGATCGTCAAGGGCATCCGGTCGGTGGGCGACGCCGACACCGGTGGCGGAGTGGGCAGCAGCCTCGGCCCGTCCTGAGCCCGGACCCGCTCCGGGACCACAGGAACGTACGGCCCTCGCGCCTACAGGAACGTACGGCCCTCACGTCTACAAGAACGTATGGCCCTCGCCGCGGTACGTCGGCACGGTCGCCGTCACCTCGTCGCCCTCCACCAGGTGCAGCACGTCGAACCGCTCGCACAGCTCGCCCGCCTTGGCGTGCCGGAACCACACCTTGTCGCCGAGCAGCAGATCGTCCGCGGGCGCGCCGAGCAGCGGGGTCTGCACCTCGCCGGGGCCCTCCTGCGGGTCGTACCTCAACCCCTCGGGCAGATACGGCACGGGCAGCCGGTCGCGGCCGGGCGCGCCGGAGGCCGGGTAGCCGCCGCCCAGGACGGTGACGACCCCGACACCGGGGCGCCGTACGACGGGCATGGCGAACAGCGCGGCCGGACGCCCGCTGAACGACGTGTAGTTGTCGAAGAGCCGAGGCACGTACAGGCCGGACCCGGCGCCGATCTCCGTGACCGCGTCCTCCGCCGCCGTGTGCTGCACACTGCCCGTGCCGCCGCCGTTGACGAACTCCAGGTCCGGCGCCACCCGCCGGACGGCGCGCACGACCTCGGCCCGCCGCGCGGCCAGTTCCTTCTTCGCGGTGGCCTGCATCAGCCGCACGGCACGCGAACGGAAGGGCCTCCCGGCCACCGAGTCGCCGACACCGGCGATATGCCCCTCGTACGCCATGATCCCGACCAGCTTGAACCCGGGACGCTCGGCGACGGCGCGGGCCATCTCGGCGACCTGCGCGGGGGAGTGCAGGGGGGAGCGCAGGGCTCCGACGCGCACCCGGCCGCCCAGCAGCTTCAGCGAGGTGTCCAACTCCAGGCAGACACGCACCACTTCGGTGCCGCCCCGCCGGGAGTTGTCGATCAGCTGGAGCTGGGCGGGGTCGTCGACCATGACGGTCACGGCCGCGGCGAGCTTGGGGTCGCCCGCGAGCTCGGCGAAGGCCTCGCGGTCGGCCGACGGGTAGGCGAGGAGGATGTCCTCGAACCCGGAACGGGCCAGCCACAGGGACTCGGCGAGGGTGAACGACATGATGCCCTGGAAGCCCTCACGGGCCAGGACCCTCTCCAGCAGCGCCCGGCAGCGAACGGACTTGCTCGCGACGCGGATCGGCTTGCCGCCGGCCCTGCGGTGGAGGTCGTCGGCGTTCGCGTCGAAGGCGTCGAGGTCGACGATCGCCACAGGTGCGTCGAGATGAGCTGTGGCCCGGTCGTACCGGGCCCGGTCGGCGGCGCGCGCAGTCATGAACGAAGCCTGCCAGACATGATTACCGCAGGGTAGGGGGACGTTCCGGGCTAAAGCCACGGTCCCGCGGACTGATTCCCGTACGACGGGGGCCAACCCGTAGAGTTGCGCGCACGCAGGGACGACCTCGACGGGGATGCCGATCCACTGCCACGGGTATGGCTTGCCCGTGGTGGGGCGGGCCGTCGGCGGGCGACTCCCACCGCATGCGTGACGGCCGCTCCCCACGGGCGGTCGTACGCCCGGACGACCTCCGGGCCTGCACGGGTACGAGGAAACGGGGGGTGCATGAGCACCGAAGCGCGTCGCGCCTCCATCCCCCCACGCCCACCGTCCCCACCCCGCCCGCCGATACCCCCGGGCCAGGGCCCCTCTCCCACGACACGGGACGCCATGACATCGGGCGACCCCACGCAGCCGCCGCCTGACCCCGCGCCGGATCGGTCGGCGTGGGGCGCGCCGGGCCCGCTTCCCCCGCACGGCTCCGCGTCGGCGGGCGGCACCTCGGCTGTCCCGCCGCCCCGCCCGGACCGCGCGCCGTCGCCCGGCGGGCCTACCCCCGGGCCTACCCCCGGGGAGGGGACGGCCGTCGGGGGCGGGCCGACCGTGCCACGCCCTCCACAACGACCGCCGGTGACAGGTGTGCCGGCACGCCCGAGCACTCCGCCTCGTCCGTCCACGGCGCCCTCGTCGACGCCTGGCCCGCACCGGGACGTACGACACCCGGGTCCGGCGGACGCGCCCAACACCGCGGCCGGCGGGCGGAGTTCCGGCGGCGAGGGTGAATCCCTGCCCTCCCGTCCGCACGGTTCCGGCCCGGCGGCCGGTCAGAGCGGCGTCCCCCGCGGCTCCCGACAGCCGGCCGGACAGAGCCCCGCACACGGCTCCGGTCAGACGACCGGCCGTCACCCCGCCCGTGCGGCGGGTCAGGCGGCGGAGCGGAGCGCGGCGGGTGGCTCCGGCCAGACGATGAACGGCCGCACTCCCGCCCGTGGTTCGGGACAGCCGGGCGAGCAGAGCACCGCGCGCGGCTCCGCCGCGAGCGGTGGGTCCGCGCGCCGCGCCGAGCATCCGCGCTTCTCCGACTTCCGGCGGACCGCGAGCCAGAACGGCGGCGCCGCCACCCCGCCACCCCCTGCGGCCTCCGCCCGTTTCCCGGACGCCCCGCCGGCGGCTTCGGCACGCGTCCCGGACGCCCCGCCGGCCTCCCGCCTCCCGGACGAGGCCCCGCCCCCGGCCTCGGCACGCTTCCCCGACACCCCGCCCTCCGTGCCTGCGGCCGGGCGGCGGCCGGGTACCGCACAGACCTCGGGCGCCCGGGCCGACGACGAGCCGACCCCGCCCCTCGGCGACCGGTCGTCCCGCCCTTCGGGCCGTTCCGCCGACGGCATGTCGCCTGGCTCGCCCGGCCGTTCCGCCGACGGCGTGTCACCTCGTTCCTTCGGGTCCGCCGTCGACGGCACGGCACCTCGCTCCTCGGGCCCCTCCTCCTCAGGCGACCGCTCGCACCGGCCCTCCGACTCCGCCTCCCCCCGCTCGGCCGGCCGGCCCCCGACGTCGGCGCCCCGTGACGGCGTACCGGCTCGCGGTGCCGCCGTGCCACCCCCGGCGTCGCCCCTGCGCAGGCCCCTGCCCGAAGAGGTGGGCCCGCTGTCGACCCCCCGGCCGCGGCCCCTCACGCCCGAGCGCCCCGGCGGCTGGCAGCCGCCGTCGGGTTCTTCCCGGCGGTCCGCCGAAGCGCTCGACGCCGCGATCGGCGCGTCCGTCGGACGGCCCTTCGTGACGTTCGCCGATCCGGACACCTCGCCGTGGACGCCGCCCGAGTCGTACGACGGGCGGCGCAAGCCACGGCCCTCCAAGGCCCGCGCGGCCGCCGTTGCCGCGTGCGTGGTGCTCGGCGTCGGGCTCATCGGCGGCGCGGCGGCCGGCAGTTGGCTCAGCGGGGACTCCGGGACGGACGGCACCCGCGACACCTTCGCGGCGGCCGGGGAGCTGTGGCACGGCGTACCCGTGGACCAGCTGTTCCCGCCCACCCTCCAGGGCGACGGTGCGGGCCCCGGCGGCACCGACCGCACCTGGACCCGCATCGCCGTCGCACCCGACAGCGGCTGCGCGGACGCCTTCGACCCGCTGCTGCGCAAGGCCCTCGCTCCCGTCGGCTGTCTGCGGCTGCTGCGCGCCACCTACACCGACGCGACCCGCAGCAACGTCACCACCGTCGGCCTGCTGTTCACCAAGGCAGACGCCGCCGCGATGACCACCCTCAGGACCCGCTTCACGAAGGACGGCCTCGACCGCCGTACCGATCTGATGCCCCGCCCGTACGCCGCCGAGGACACCGTCGCCGCCGGCTTCGGCGACGCCCAGCGGGCCTCCTGGACGATCTCCGTCCTCACCGACGTCCCCGTCGTCGTCTACGCCGTCTCCGGCTTCGCCGACGGCCGCACCGTCACCGAACCGCAGTCCGCCGCGGACGCCATGAAGTCCGGCGCCACCACTCCCCCCGCCCAGTCCGGCCTCGGCCACGAGGCGAAGGGCCTCGCCGACCGCATCGAACGCGGCCTGCGCAGAACCGCCGCGTCCGCCACGGAGCAGCCTTCATGAAAGCCGAGAAACCCAGGACCGGGGCGCAAGCCACGACCGCCGGCCATGCCGGGACCGCGGCCGTCGCGAAAGGCGGCCGGCGGGGCACTCGCTGCCGCCGCCCGCTGCGCCTCGGCCTCCTCAGCGTCCCCCTCGCCGCCTCCCTGGCGTTGCTGCCGTCCACCGCCGCGCATGCCGACGGCATCCGGGACCAGCAGTGGGCGTTGGGCGCGATGCGCACGCAGGAGGCGTGGCGTACGACGAAGGGGGCCGGGATCACCGTCGCGGTGCTGGACACCGGCGTCGACGACGAGCACCCGGACCTGGCGGGGAACGTCCTGCCGACGAAGGACATGGTCGGCTTCGGGGCATCGCGCGGGGACCGGTCCTGGGCCCGGCACGGCACCGCCATGGCCGGCATCATCGCCGGGCACGGCCACGGCGTGAACAACTCCGAGGGCGTCCTCGGCATCGCCCCCGAGGCGAAGATCCTCCCCGTCCGCGTCATCCTCGAGGACGGCGACTCCGCCCGCTCCAAGGCCCGCAGCACCCGCGGCAACGCCCTCGCCGAAGGCATCCGCTGGGCCGCCGACCAGGGCGTCGACGTCATCAACCTCTCCCTCGGCGACGACTCCAAGTCCGCCCACCCGGAACCCTCCGAGGACGCCGCCGTGCAGTACGCCCTGAAGAAGGGCTCGATCGTCGTCGCCTCGGCCGGCAACGGCGGCGCGAAGGGCGACCACATCTCGTACCCGGCGGCCTACCCGGGCGTGATCGCGGTGACCGCCGTCGACGAGGACGGCAACCGCGCCCCCTTCTCGACCCGCCGCTGGTACGCCACCGTCAGCGCCCCCGGCGTCGACGTCGTCATCGCCGACCCGGACCGCAAGTACTACGAGGGCTGGGGCACCAGCGCCGCCGCGGCCTTCGTCTCCGGTGCCGCCGCCCTCATCAGGGCCGCCCACCCGGGTCTGACCCCCGCCCAGGTCAAACGCCTCCTGGAGGACACCGCCAGCGACGTCCCCGTCGGCGGCCGCGACGACGCCCGGGGCTTCGGCTTCGTCGACCCGGCCGCCGCCATCGAGGCGGGCGGCAAGCTCGTGCCCGACGACCTGGAGTCGGCGTCGTACGGCCGCGAGTACTTCGGCTCCGGCCCCGACCCGGTGGTGGAGGAGGACCCGGCCTCCGGCTGGACAGCCCCGGCCGCAAGCGGCCTCGGCGCGATCCTGTTGGTCACGGCCGTGGCGATCTGGCGCGGACGGGGCCGCGGCCGACCGGACGAGTACGTCATCTGAACCCGACGGTCGCCCTACGACGCCGTGTCCGCGCTCGCCGTGACCGAGGGCTCCACCACGTCGGCGGAGCCCTCGGTGCCCCCGAACACCGCGACCGCCGCCTTCGCCGCCGCCTCGACCAGCGCAATCCCCTTCGCCTTCGTCGTGTTGCCGTGGGACACCACCGCGACCAGGTACTCCCGCCCGTCCACCGTGACCCGGCCGACGCTGTTGATGTCCCACAGCCCGGTGGCGGTACGCGGCAGCCACCCGTTCTTCAGGGCGAAACCCGATGCCGAGGAGCCCGAGGCAGCCGCCGAGACACCCCAGTCCTGGCCCTCCGCGATCCGCCCCATCAACTCCTGGACGTAGGCCCGCGAGGCCTCGCTCAGCTCGGACGAGTCGTCGTCCCCGAACACCTGCTGGAGCAGCGCGAGCTGATCGGCCGCCGTGGTCTGCGTCAGGCCCCAGTAGAGGCCGTCGCCGCCCTCGGTGTCCGTCAGCCCGAACCGCTCGTTCGCCGCGTCGAGACCCTCCGCATGCCCGATGGCCTTCCACAGAGCCGTCGCGGAGGCGTTGTCACTCTCGCGGATCATCGCGGAGGCGTACGTCCGCTCCTGCGCGGTGAGCCGCCGGTCCGCGTCCTGCGCCTGGAGCAGCAGCGCCGCCAGGATGTCCGTCTTCACGATGCTCGCGGTGTCGAACCGCGCGTCCCCGTAGCCGGCCGAGTTCCCGGACGCCATGTCCAGCACGGCCACGGACACGGCGGCCCCGTCCTCCACGGTCACGTCCGCCAGAGCCGCCGCGAGCAGCCCGTCGTGGTCCACCTCGGGCGCCGCCACAGGTTCCACGGAAGCCTCCTCAGCGACCACGTCCGCGCCCGGCGCGGTGGAAGCGGCGGCCGAGGGCGATACCGACGAATGCGCCGACGACGATACGGCGGCACTCCCGCCGTCCTGCGCCCGGGCCCTCATGTACACCGTCCCGGCGGCCGTGCCACCCACCAGGACCAGGGCGGCCAGCGCGACGTGGAAGAGCGCACGGCGCCCGGACGGCCGGGCGCGGCGACGGGCTCTGCGTGAGGACATGCGGCGATGGTTCTGTGCCGCGCTGTGCGCTGGGTTAGGCGATTGTTAGATGCTTGTCAGGGCCGGCTGAGAAAACCGTGAGTGATATGACCATCACGTTTCCGGCCCGGCAAAGGCCCAGGAGACTTCCCCCGATAGGGTCGACGACCGTGGCGAACAAGAACATTCCCGACCCCGGCTTCTCCGACGACGACGGCTCCGCCGACCCCCGGCTGAGCGCCGCGCTCGCCGCCTGGGCCGAGGACCGGACCGCCGTGGGCCCCGTCCTCGAAGCACTCAGGGGCGCCCGGCTGCTCGTCCCCGTCGTGGCCGTCCTCGGCGAGGTCGAGGTGGACGAGAACGGGCTGCGCCGCGAGAAGACCAGCGACATGGCCGTCCCCACCCTCAAGGCCGGTGGCCGCACCGCCCTGCCGGCCTTCACCTCCACCGACTCACTCGCCCGCTGGGACCCCGCCGCCCGCCCCGTCGCCGTACCCCTGCACCAGGCCCTGCAGGCCGCCGCGCACGAGAAGGCCGACACGATCGTCCTCGACCTCGCCGGTCCCGTCCCCTACGAGCTGACCGGCCGCGCCCTGCTCGCGCTCGCCGAGGGGCGCGCCACCACCGACCCGCTCGCCGACCCCGCCGTCGTCGACGCCGTACGCTCCGCCGTCGCCGCCGAGCCGGCCGTGCTCCGCGCCCATCTCGGCCCCGGCCAGGCCGACGGCACCCTCGCCCTCGTCCTCGACCCGGCCGCCGTGCCGGCCGAGGCCGCGCAGTCGGTCGCCACCCGCCTCGCCGCCGACGAGACACTGAGGGCCCGCCTGGTACGCGGCCTCGACCTGGCACTGCTGCCGGCCGGGGCGACGCCACCGGGCGAGCCCTTGTACGTACGCCGATGAAAGCGGGATCCGCGGAGTCGGCGGCCTAGCCGTAGACCGGGCCCGTGTACTTCTCGCCCGGGCCCTGGCCCGGCTCGTCGGGGACGACCGACGCCTCGCGGAACGCCAGCTGCAGCGACTTCAGACCGTCGCGCAGCGGCGCCGCGTGGAAGGAGCTGATCTCGGTCGCGGACGCGTCCAGCAGACCGGCGAGGGCGGTGACCAGCTTGCGGGCCTCGTCCAGGTCCTTGTACTTGTCGCCCTCCTCGGTCAGACCGAGCTTCACCGCGGCGGCGCTCATCAGGTTGACGGCGACCGTCACGATCACCTCGACCGCGGGGACCTCGGCGATGTCACGGGTCATCGAGTCGAAGTCGGGGTTCTCAGGAGGGGTCTCACTCATGCCCCACACGATAGGCCCCGGCGCGAACGCCCCGACCTGCGGGAGCCCGCACGCCCCGATTGGCACCCCAGGTTTGAACCCGCTATGGTTAGGTCTACGACCGGCTGGACACCTGTGTGCCCGGCCCGCAAGTGGAGGCTCCGAACTCCCACCTGACCGTCCCCCGGGATGGCAGGTCATCCGGTCAGACGGCCCCCACCGTTCCGTACGGACGGTGGAGTCGTCCGATATTGCGCCCCGCGGCACACCCGCGGCGGTGCTCCGGCAGTACATGGAGCCCCGCCTGTGTCCCGTCCGGGGCATTTTTCATGGCTCCCGATGGTTGGTCCTGATGTCAACCAGACATAACGCGGCGGTCCGCCAGACCGTCGTGTGGTGCTACCGAGGAGGATCCATCAGCGCCGAGCCCCGCATCAACGACCGGATTCGCGTTCCCGAGGTGCGACTTGTCGGTCCCAGCGGCGAGCAGGTCGGGATTGTTCCGCTTGCCAAGGCCCTGGAGCTTGCGCAGGAGTACGACCTCGACCTGGTCGAGGTGGCCGCGAACGCACGTCCGCCGGTCTGCAAGCTCATGGACTACGGGAAGTTCAAGTACGAGTCGGCCATGAAGGCCCGTGAGGCGCGCAAGAACCAGGCGCACACGGTCATCAAGGAGATGAAGCTCCGGCCGAAGATCGACCCGCACGACTATGACACCAAGAAGGGTCACGTCGTCCGGTTCCTCAAGCAGGGCGACAAGGTCAAGATCACGATCATGTTCCGTGGTCGCGAGCAGTCCCGGCCCGAGCTGGGCTACCGACTGCTGCAGCGTCTCGCGGAGGACGTCCAGGAGCTCGGGTTCGTCGAGTCGAACCCGAAGCAGGACGGCCGAAACATGATCATGGTTCTCGGTCCGCACAAGAAGAAGACCGAGGCGATGGCCGAGGCCCGTCAGGCGCAGGAAGCCCGGAAGGCGGAAGCGAAGGCCAACCCCGGCAAGTCGCAGAACGCCGCCGACGCCGACGCCGACCACGTCGACGCCGAGGCGCCGGCCGGGGAGCCTGCCGAGGCGTAAGTCCCCGGACGCGAGTCCGGGGGAAGCCCTGGACGCGAGTCCTGGGTGTCAACCGATAGAAATGACGTTCCGTCGTGCCCGGTTTCGCGACCGGGCACCGGAGCGCCACTGACGAGGAGAGAACGGCGCTATGCCGAAGAACAAGTCGCACAGCGGTGCCAGCAAGCGCTTCAAGATCACCGGCTCCGGCAAGGTGCTCCGTGAGCGCGCCGGCAAGCGCCACCTGCTCGAGCACAAGTCGTCCCGCGTGACGCGTCGCCTCACCGGCAACGCCGAGATGGCCCCGGGCGACGCCGCGAAGATCAAGAAGCTTCTCGGCAAGTGACGCGACGGCGCCTGATCATTCGTTGATCTCCTCGCGCGCCGTACGTCTGGACCGGGACCCAATCGATTTCGGGCCGTGTGGCGACAACCACGGCCCCGCTACAAGGAGTTAAAAAGTGGCACGCGTCAAGCGGGCAGTCAACGCCCACAAGAAGCGCCGGGCGATCCTCGAGCAGGCCTCCGGCTACCGCGGTCAGCGTTCGCGCCTGTACCGCAAGGCCAAGGAGCAGGTCACCCACTCGCTGGTCTACAACTACAACGACCGCAAGAAGCGCAAGGGTGACTTCCGTCAGCTGTGGATCCAGCGCATCAACGCCGCTGCCCGCGCCAACGGCATCACGTACAACCGCTTCATCCAGGGTCTGAAGGCCGCGAACATCGAGGTCGACCGCAAGATCCTCGCCGAGCTGGCCGTCAACGACGCCACCGCGTTCGCCGCGCTGGTCGAGGTCGCCCAGAAGGCGCTGCCGGCGGACGTCAACGCGCCGAAGGCTGCGTGACGCTCGCGCTGGCCTGAGCCGTGTGATGTGACCCGGGTCCGCAGGTGTACGCCGCCTGCGGGGCCGGGTTTTTTTGGGTGCGTTGTCGGGTGCGGGTGTGTGGGGGACTGGTCGCGCAGTTCCCCGCGCCCCTGAAAAAGCAGGGGCTGCGACCCGTGCTTTTTCCGCCCGAAAGGGCCGTAGGCCCTTAAGGGCCGCGGGGAACTGCGCGAGAAGCCCCACCCACCCGCACTCGCCTACGCACCGAACCCCCGAGCTCTCCGATCAAAGGTGACCCATGCCCACCCCTGAGTTGATCTCCCCCCGCTCCGCCCGCGTCTCCGCGGCCCGGCGGCTGGGGAAGCGGAACTTCCGGGGGAAGGACCGCCTCTTCCTGGCGGAGGGGCCGCAGGCCGTGCGGGAGGCGGCCGGGCATCAGGTGGACGGCACACCCACCCTCGTCGAACTGTTCGCCACGGTCGACGCCGCGGAGCGGTACGCCGACATCGTGGGAGAGGCCCGCGCCGCAGGAGCACGCGTGCACCTCGCCGACGAGACCGTCATCGCCGACATCTCCACGACCGTCACCCCGCAGGGACTCGTCGGGATCTGCCGGTTCCTGGACACCCCGTTCGAGGCGATCCTCGCCGCGCGGCCCAGGCTCGTCGCCGTCCTCGCCCACGTCCGCGATCCCGGCAACGCTGGCACCGTGCTGCGGTGCGCCGACGCCGCCGGCGCCGAGGCCGTCGTACTCACCGACGCGTCTGTGGACCTCTACAACCCCAAGGCCGTGCGTGCCTCGGTCGGGTCGCTGTTCCATCTGCCGGTGGCCGTCGGGGTGCCCGTCGAGGAGGCCGTCGCGGGGCTCAAGGGCACCGGCGTACGCGTCCTCGCCGCCGACGGGGCGGGGGCGGACGACCTCGACGCCGAGCTGGACAAGGGGACGATGGGCGGGCCCACGGCCTGGGTGTTCGGGAACGAGGCGTGGGGGCTGCCCGAGGAGACGCGAGGGCTGGCCGACGCCGTGGTCCGGGTGCCCATCCACGGAAAGGCGGAAAGCCTGAACCTGGCGACCGCCGCCGCCGTATGTCTCTACGCGTCCGCCCGTGCACAGCGCGCCTTCGGAGGGTGCCGCACCGTCACTCCCAGCTAGTAGGGTGACGGGCTCGGGGGCCCACTGCACAACGCGAGAGGTGGGGTACGGGGATGAGGGTCGGCACGAGCAGCGCAGTGGGGGCACGGGACGTGCGTGCCACACCCGCGGCCCGGCACGGTGATCTCGCCGAGCTCGGCATCGACCCCGACGACCTCCCCGACGGACTGGTCGTGGCCGACGAGAACGGCCGCGTGGTCTGCTTCAACGCCGCAGCCGCCCGGATCACCGCCACCCCCGCCGCCGAGGCCCTCGGCCGCCCCCTCGAATGGGCCCTGCCATTAGAAGACCTGGAAGGCCGCCGCTGGTGGCAGCTGACCGACCCGTACGGGGGGCTCGCCATCCGGGTCGGACAGCCCGAGCGGAACCTGCTCCTGCCCGGAGCACGCGAGATCCTCGTGTCGGCGCGCTACATCCGTACGGAGCCCACGGGGCCCGTCCGCCGCGTCGTCGTCTCGCTCCGGGACACCGAGGCCCGGCGCCGCACCGAGCGCAGCCACGCCGAACTGATCGCCACGGTCGCCCATGAACTGCGCTCGCCGCTGACCTCGGTCAAGGGGTTCACCGCGACACTGCTGGCCAAGTGGGAGCGGTTCACGGACGACCAGAAGAAGCTGATGCTGGAAACCGTGGACGCCGACGCCAACCGCGTCACCCGGCTCATCGCCGAACTGCTGGACATCTCACGGATCGACTCCGGGCGGCTCGAAGTGCGACGCCAGCCCGTCGACATAGGCGCGGCCGTCGGACGGCACATCCAGGCGTACGTCGCCGCGGGACAGCCCGCCGACCGGTTCCTGCTGCGGATCGAGCAGCCGCTGCCCGACCTGTGGGCCGACCCGGACAAGATCGACCAGGTGCTGAGCAACCTGCTGGAAAATGCGGTGCGGCACGGCGAGGGAACCGTCACGATTGACGTCACGCCCACGGCGTCCCCCCGGGAAGGGGAGGACACCGGTACGTCGGTCACGGTGAGCGACGAGGGCAGTGGCATCCCGGAGGAGTCCATGAACCGCGTCTTCACCCGCTTCTGGCGGGGCAGCAAGCGCGGCGGCACCGGCCTCGGGCTGTACATCGTCAAGGGCATCGTCGAAGCCCACGGCGGCACCATCACGGTCGGACGCGCCCCCGGCGGCGGCGCCGAGTTCCGATTTACGTTGCCCGTGGCGGCGCCGGCGTATCTGGCCTGAGCACCACGGGCGCGTTCGTACAACCTCCACCCCGTTAGACTCGGCCTTTGGCACCTTTGTGTCCTGCATACGGCTCTGAGCGCCGGTCACGGGGACCTTCAGCCAGCCAATCGGAAGCACGGGAAGAGATGTCGGCACCGAATAAGTCGTACGACCCTGTAGAGGTCGAGGCCTTGAAACCGGAAGAGATCGAGCGCATGCGGGACGAGGCGCTCGCCGCCTTCGCCGCCGCGGACTCCCTCGACGCGCTCCAGGAGGCCAAGGTCGCCCACACCGGGGGCACCTCCCCGCTGGCCCTCGCCAACCGCGAGATCGGCGCCCTGCCCCCGCACGCCAAGGCCGCCGCCGGCAAGCTCGTCGGCCAGGCCCGGGGCGCGGTGAACAAGGGCCTCGCCGCCCGCCAGAGCGAACTGGAGGCCGAGCGCGACGCCCGGGTGCTGGTCGAGGAGGCCGTGGACGTCACGCTGCCCTACGACCGCGTACCCGCCGGCGCCCGCCACCCGCTCACCACCCTGTCCGAGCGCATCGAGGACATCTTCGTGGCCATGGGCTACGAGGTCGCCGAGGGCCCGCAGGTCGAGGCCGAGTGGTTCAACTTCGACGCCCTCAACATCGGCCCGGACCACCCGGCCCGGGGCGAGGCCGACACCTTCTTCGTACAGGGCCCCGAGGGCGGCATCGAGTCCGGCGTCGTGCTGCGCACCCACACCTCGCCCGTGCAGATCCGCTCCCTGCTCGACCGTGAGCTGCCGGTGTACGTGATCTGCCCCGGTGTCGTGTACCGCACCGACGAGCTGGACGCCACACACACCCCGGTCTTCCGCCAGGTCGAGCTGCTGGCCGTCGACGAGGGCCTCACCATGGCCGACCTCAAGGGGACCATGGACCACATGGTCCAGGCGCTGTTCGGCGAGGGCGTGAAGACCCGGCTGCGGCCGAACTTCTTCCCGTTCACCGAGCCGTCCGCCGAGATGGACATGGTCTGCTACGTCTGCCGGGGCGAGTCCGTCGGCAACCCCGACCGCCCCTGCCGCACCTGCTCCAGCGAGGGCTGGATCGAGCTCGGCGGCTGCGGCATGGTCAACCCCAAGGTCCTCACCGCCTGCGGTGTCGACCCCGAGAAGTACAGCGGATTCGCCTTCGGGTTCGGCATCGAGCGGATGCTGATGTTCCGCCACAACGTCGAAGACATGCGAGACATGGTCGAGGGTGACGTCCGGTTCACCCGGCCGTTCGGGATGGAGATCTGATGCGGGTCCCGCTTTCTTGGCTGCGGGAGTACGTCGACCTGCCGGCCACCGAGACCGGCCGTGACGTCCAGGCCAAGCTCATTTCGGCCGGCCTGGAGGTCGAGACGGTCGAGCAGCTCGGCGACGGCCTCAAGGGCCCCCTCGTCGTCGGCCAGGTGCTGACCATCGAGGAGCTGACGGAGTTCAAGAAGCCGATCCGCTTCTGCACCGTCGACGTCGGCACCGCCAACGGCACGGGCGAGCCCCAGGAGATCGTCTGCGGCGCCCGTAACTTCGCGGTCGGCGACAAGGTCGTGGTCGTCCTCCCCGGCGCCGAACTGCCCGGCGGCTTCGCCATCTCCGCCCGCAAGACGTACGGCAAGACCTCCCACGGCATGATCTGCTCCAGCGACGAGCTGGGCATGGGCGACGACGGCACCAAGGGCATCATCGTGCTGCCGCCGGAGACCGAGGTCGGCAAGGACGCGATCGAGCTGCTCGAACTGGTCGACGAGGTCCTCGACATCGCCGTCACCGCCAACCGCGGCGACTGCCTGTCGATCCGCGGCGTCGCCCGCGAGACCGCCATCGCCTACGGCCTGCCGCTGCGCGACCCCGCCCTCCTCGACGTGCCCGGCCCGAACGCCTTCGGCCACCCCGTCCAGGTCTCGGACCCCCTCGGCTGCGACCGCTTCACCGCCCGCACCGTCACCGGGCTCGACCCCGAGGCGCGCTCCCCGATCTGGCTCAAGCGCCGGCTGCAGAAGGTCGGCATGCGCCCGATCTCGCTCGCCGTCGACATCACCAACTACGTGATGATGGAGCTGGGCCAGCCGCTGCACGCCTACGACCGTTCCCTCGTCCAGGGCACCATCGGCGTACGCCGGGCCGAGGAGGGCGAGAAGATCGTCACCCTCGACGGCACCACGCGCACCCTGCACGCCGAGGACCTGGTGATCACCGACGAGCGCGGCCCCATCGGCCTCGCCGGTGTCATGGGCGGCGCCAACACCGAGATCGCCGATCACGACGATGTGGAGAACGCCTCCGTCGACGTCGTCATCGAGGCGGCCCACTTCGACCAGGTCGCCATCGCGCGCACGGCCCGCCGGCACAAGCTGTCGTCGGAGGCGTCCCGTCGCTTCGAGCGCGGCGTCGACCCGATGGCCGCGGCGGCCGCCGCCCAGCGCACCGTCGACCTGCTCGTGCTCCTCGCGGGCGGCACCGCCGACGCGGGCGTCACCGAGGTGACCACCCCGTCGGCGCCGCACACCATCACCATGTCGGCGAACCACCCGGACAGGGTCGCGGGCGTCGTGTACGGCCGCGAGATCGTCGTACGCCGCCTCCAGGAGGTGGGCTGCGACGTCTACGGCCAGGACGAGCTGCTCGTCACCGTGCCGTCCTGGCGGCCCGACCTCACCGAGGTCAACGACCTCGCCGAAGAGGTCATCCGTCTGGAGGGCTACGAGAACCTGCCCTCCACGCTTCCCAAGCCCCCCTCGGGCCGCGGCCTCACCCACCGGCAGCGGCTGCACCGCCGGGTCGGGCGGGTGCTGGCCGGCGCCGGATACGTCGAGGCGCCCAACTACCCGTTCATCGGCGAGCAGGTCTTCGACCAGCTCGGCCTGGACGCCGGCGACCCGGCCCGCCGCGTCGTCAGGCTCACCAACCCGCTGAACGACGAGGAGCCCGCGCTCCGCACGTCGCTGCTGCCGGGCCTGCTGGGCGCGCTGCGGCGCAACGACGGCCGTGGCTCGCACGACCTGGCCCTGTTCGAGACCGGCCTGGTCTTCCTCCCGCGCGAGGAGCAGCGCGTCGCCGTCGCGCTGCCGGTCGACCGCCGGCCCACCGACGAGGAGATCGCGACGCTGAACGCCGCGCTGCCCGAGCAGCCGCGCCACGTCGCCGTCGTCCTCGCCGGGGCTCGCGAGCAGGCCGGCTGGTGGGGCAAGGGCCGCCCGGCCGACTGGGCCGACTCCGTCGAGGCGGGGCGCGCGGTCGCACGCGAGGCCGGGGCCGAACTGGTCGTCCGCAAGGGGCAGTACGGGCCGTGGCACCCGGGCCGGTGCGCCGAGTTCGTGGTCGTCGACGGCGACACCGAGCGGGTCGTCGGGCACGCCGGTGAGCTGCACCCGCGGGTGCTCAAGGCGCTGGGCCTGCCGGCCCGTACCGCCGCCATGGAGATCGACCTGGACGCGCTGGAGCGGGTGGGGGACAGCACCCCGCTGGCGCCGAGCATCTCCTCGTTCCCCGTCGCCACGCAGGATGTCGCGCTCGTGGTCGACACGTTCGTGCCGCATGCCGAGGTGGAGGCGGCGCTGCGTGAGGGCGCGGGTGAACTGCTGGAGGGGATCCGGCTGTTCGACGTGTACGAGAACGCGGAGCAGCTGGGTGACGGGCGGAAGTCCTTGGCCTACGCGCTGCGGTTCCGGGCGGCGGATCGGACGCTGACCGTGGATGAGGCTTCGGCGGCTCGGGACGCGGCGGTCGCCCTCGCGGGCGAGCGTGTGGGGGCCGTGCTTCGTAGTTAGGGCGCCCAAGGGGCGGGGAGCTGCGGGTTTTCGGCGGCTGCGGGGTGTCCGTGGCTGGTCGCGCGGCTCCCCGCGCCCCTTGTGGGGGCGAGTCCCCGCACCCCCGTCAGGCCCCCTGGCAGTCACCTCACTCGTTCGGGTGGCATTCTCGGGCGATCTCCCCGATCTGGGCATGCGGTCGACAGAATCGGACCGGCCTCTCGGGGCCGTACGCGCTGTCCGGGCCTGATGGGGGGCCAACGGCATGATTCGAATCAGGGCTGGGCTTCGTCGTCGGACATGGTCCCGGGGGCGCAGATTCTCCGACCGGCGGTCCGTCCGTCTCGGTGCCCGCATTGCCGGCGGTGCCGTGTTCCTCGCGGCCGGCACCGGGCTGATGCTGCACGTCAGGAAGGTGATGCTGCGGGAAGTGCGGCAGGCGCGCGAGGTCGCCGGCGCCGCGCGGAGCGTGCTGCTGCGGCCGCTGCCCGCACGGATCGACGGGCTGGCCACCGCCGCCGCGCAGCTCTCCGCCGACCGGGGCGCGAGCGTCGGCGGCGACCTGTACGAGGTGATCGCCACCGAGCACGGCGTACGGGTGGTCATGGGCGACGTACGCGGCCACGGCCTCGCCGCCGTCGGCACCGTCGCCGCCGTCCTCGGCAGCTTCCGCGAGGCCGTCCACGACGAGGCCGAGCTCGCCGGAGTCCTCGCCCGCCTCGACCGGGCCCTGGCCCGCCACCTCCGCGACCGCGACCGCGCCCTCGCCGAGGACACCGAGGACTTCGTCACCGTCCTCCTCCTGGAGATCGCCCCCGACGGCGCACTCCACGCCCTGAACTGTGGCCATCCCTGGCCCTACCTGCTCAGCGTCGGCCGGGCGTCACCGGTCAGCATCGCCGACCCGCTGCCCCCGCTCGGGCTCTTCCCGCTGCCCGCCGAGCTCCCGGTCACCGCCTGTGGCCAACTCCTCCCGGGCGAGGCCCTGTTCCTGCACACGGACGGGGTGGAGGACGCGAGGGACGGGCAGGGGCGCTTCTTCCCGCTGGCGGGCGCGCTGGCGGAAGCCGTGAACGGCCGCCCGATCTCCCCGCAGTCCGTCCTGCGAGCGGTGTTCACCCAGCTCATCCGCCACGCGGGAGGACGGCCCAAGGACGACATCGCGATACTGATACTGCGCAACGACCGGTTGATCAGCCGGGGCCGTGTCCTCGAGGGCGCGGGGAACCGCGTGACAAGCCACAACGCACCCGCAGCCGACAATCCGCCTGTCGCTCCCACGCCGTAGTCGCCCCCGTCCCCCCGGCAGGGTACGCTGCGATTCGCCGGCACCGAGCCACCGGAGGGCCTCCATGCAGCCCAACACCCTGCTCGACGCGATCCTCGACGAGGCCGGAATCTCCCACGCCGGTCTCGCCGCGCACGTCAACCAGGCGGGGCGGGCCCGGGGCCTGGCGCTGCGGTACGAACACACCGCCGTGGCACGGTGGTTGAAGGGGCAGCGACCGCGCGGCCAGGTGCCCGACCTGATATGCGAGGTGCTCGCCGGACGGCTGCACCGCACGGTCACCCTCGACGACATCGGGCTCGGTGTCCCCGGTGAGCCGACCTCCCAGCACGGTGCCGGACTCTCCGGTTTCGTGGAGCGCGCCACCGCCCTGTGGCGCTCCGACGAACAGCAGCGCCCGCATGTCCTCGGTGCCCCCGCCGTCACCGGGACGCCCGCCGTGATGCCCGTGTGGGAGTGGGAGAACCCGCCGGAGGACGTCGACGTCTCGCGCGGTGGCCGGCATCGCGTCAGCATGGCCGACATCGACATGCTGCGTGCGGCCCGCACCCACTACGAGCAGATGTACCGGAAGGCCGGGGGAGTCGCCACACGGACCCGGGTCGTCGGGTTCCTCAACGCCGAGGCCGCGCCCCTGCTGCGCGGCAGCTACACCGACGCCACCGGCCGCCAACTGCACCGCGCCACCGGGGGGTTGGTGGCGATCGCCGGGATCTGCGCGTACGACTCAGACGCCCATGGACTGGCACAACGGTACTTCCACCAGGCGCTGCGGCTGGCGAAGGCCAGCGGGGACCGGGGGCTGGGCGCGTATGTGATCGCGTTGCTGGTCAACCAGTCGCTGTTCATGAAGGAGTACCGGTCGGCCGTCGCCTTCGCCGAGGCGGCGCTGCGCACCGCCGGCAAGCACATCACCCCGGCGCTCGCCTCCGACCTGTACGCGATGCAGGCCAAGGCGTACGCGCACCTGGGCGACGGCACCAGCGCGCTGTCCTGCATCCGGCGGGCCGAGCAGGCCGCCGAGCGTATCCGTCGCGGTCACGAACCCGATGAGACCGGCTATGTCCAACCCGGCCTGGTCAACGTACAGGTGGCGGAGGCGTTGCTCAGCCTCGGCGACCTGACGGCCGCGGCGGAGCACGCGACGGCCGCCGTCGACACCCCGGCGCACGACCGGGGACGGGTGCACCGGCTCGCGATGCTCAGCCAGATCGAGCTGCGGCAGGGCAACGCGGACAAGGCGGTGGCCACCGCCGTGGAAATGACCGAGCGGGCGCGCGGGATGGAGTCCATGCGCCTGCGTGACAGACTGCGGGCGGTACGCGAACACCTCGTGCGCAACGGCTGCGCGGGCACCGCCGAAGCCGCCGAACTCATCGACGGAGCACTGCGCGTACCGCTCTGAGGCCGTCCACGGGCGCGGCCGTGCCCCCGCTGTGCGCCTGCTGTCACCAAGCTCCTGCTGCGATATTGCCACTTACTCGGCGGAAGGTGGCAGAACCATGCAGTGGACGAAACAGAGCGAACAAATTGTGTATGCGAACCGCTGGTTCAGCGTCAATCTCGCAGATGTCGCTTTGCCGGACGGGCAGCACCTCGATCACTTCCTGATACGGCTGCGGCCTGTCGCCGTGGCCACCGTGGTCAACGAGGCGAACGAGGTGCTGCTGCTGTGGCGGCACCGCTTCATCACCGACAGCTGGGGGTGGGAGCTCGCGGCGGGCGTCGTCGAGGACGGCGAAGGCATCGCCGCGGCGGCCGCCCGTGAACTGGAGGAGGAGACCGGATGGCGGCCGGGACCCCTGCGCCACCTGATGAGCGTCGAGCCCTCCAACGGGCTCACCGACGCCCGGCACCACATCTACTGGGCCGACGAGGGCGCGTATGTCGGTCACCCCGTGGACGACTTCGAGTCGGACCGCAGAGAATGGGTTCCCCTCAAGCTCGTTCCCGACATGGTCGCCCGCGGCGAGGTCCCGGCCGCCAACATGGCGGCCGCACTGCTCCTGCTGCACCACTTGCGGCTCGGGCAGGACGCCAAGGGCTGAACCCCCGTCGCGCCCCGCCCGGAGAGCTAGTGGCCCAGTGCCTGCCAGACGGCCACCACCAGGGCGCCCAGCGCGGTGAGGACCGCGACCGCGGGGAGCGGCCAGCGGGCGTGTTCCAGGGCGACGACCCGCGCGCTCAGATCGTCCAGCTCCTTCGCGGTCTGCTCGGCGCGGTGGCTCAGCAGGGTGTGCCCGCCTTCGACGCGCGCGTGCGCCACGTCCAGACGGCGGCGTAACTCTGCGAGTTCGCCGTGGAGCACGGGATGCTCGGGGTCGATGGCCACGAGTCCGCTCCTTTCTGTAGTCGTCCCATCCCTTGCATGCGCACGGCAAGTCAACTCGCCTGGTGGGCAGGTGGGGAGAGTGTGCGAACGGCATATGCGAGTCCGCCGCGCACACGGTGTGTGAATACGACGGGCCCGGCACCGTTCCCGGTGCCGGGCCCGTACGGGAAGGACGACTCACCGTCCGTAATCAGACGTACGAGTAGAACCCCGAATTCGTCTTCCGGCCGAGCCGGCCCGCGTCGACCATGCGCTGGAGCAGCGGGGGAGCGGCGTACAGCGGCTCCTTGTACTCCTCGTACATCGAATTGGCGATGGAGACGATGGTGTCCAGGCCGATCAGGTCGGAGAGCTTCAGCGGACCCATCGGGTGGGCGCAGCCCAGCTCCATGCCGTTGTCGATGTCCTCGCGGCCGGCGATGCCCGACTCGAACATGCGGATCGCGGAGAGCAGATACGGCACCAGCAGCGCGTTGACGACGAAGCCGGAGCGGTCCTGGGCGCGCACCGTGTGCTTGCCGAGCACCTTCTCGGCGAAGAGCTGCGCCCGGCTGAGGGTGCCCTCGGAGGTGGTGAGCGCCGGGATCAGCTCGACGAGCTGCTGCACCGGGGCCGGGTTGAAGAAGTGGATGCCGATGACATGGTCGGGCCGGGAGGTGGCGACCGCGAGCTTCACCAGCGGGATGGAGGAGGTGTTGGAGGCGAGGATCGCGTCCGGGCGGGTCACCACCTGGTCGAGCACCTGGAAGATCTCGGTCTTCACCTGCTCGTTCTCCACGACCGCCTCGATCACGAGATCCCGGTCGGCGAACTCGCCGAGGTCGGTGGTGAAGCTCAGGCGCTCCTGGGTGGCGTCCCGCTCGGCCTCGCTGATCTTGCCGCGCTCGGCCGCCCTGGACAGGGAGTTGAACAGCCGGGTACGGCCGATCTCCAGGGCTTCGCCGGTGGTCTCGGCGACCTTCACGTCCAGTCCGGCGCGGGCACACACCTCGGCGATGCCCGCTCCCATCTGGCCGCAGCCCACGACTCCGACGCGTGCGATGTCTCCCGCCGGGATGTGCGTCACATCGTCCCTTTCACTGGTCTACGTGCCTGGCACACACCCTGGTGCGGGTCTGCGCCACACCTGCACGTTACCCGCGACGGCTACTGCGCAGTATCCCGGGTGTCCCGTGCGAGTCTGGTGCGCGAACGGTCCGCGACGGCGCGGACGGGAGAGAAGCGGTACGCGGAGGTACGGGAATGCATCGCAAGCCACGGATGTCACGACGGGCGTTCTGGGCGACCGCGGTGTCGACACTCGTGGCGGCCGGCGGGGTGGCGGCCGGCACCGCCATCGCCGGCGGGGACCCGAGCCGCCGGCGCAGGGCGGACGAGGGCGAGCTGCGCGGCATGTGGCTGGCCACCGTGCTCAACCGGGACTGGCCCTCCGAGCCCGGCCTGACCGTCGCCGAGCAGCGCGCCGAGCTCAGCACCCATCTCGACACCGCCGTGGACCGGCGCCTCAACGCGGTGATCTTCCAGGTCCGCCCCACCGCCGACGCCTTCTGGTCCTCCCCGCACGAACCCTGGTCCGAGTACCTCACCGGCACCCAGGGCAAGGACCCCGGCTGGGACCCGCTGGGCACGGTGGTCCAGGAGGCGCACGCCCGCGGTCTCGAACTGCACGCCTGGTTCAACCCCTACCGGATCGCCAACCACACCGACCCGAGCCGTCTCGTCGCCTCGCACCCCGCCCGCCGCAACCCCGACTGGGTCGTCCCCTACGGCAGCAAGCTCTACTACAACCCGGGCATCCCCGCCGTCCGCGCCTTCGTCCAGAAGGCCATGCTCGACGCCGTGGCGAAGTACCCGGTCGACGCCGTGCACTTCGACGACTACTTCTACCCCTATCCGGTCGCGGGCCAGGTCTTCGACGACGACGCGGCGTACGACCGGTACGGCGGGGGCTTCCCGAACCGGGCGGCCTGGCGGCGCGACAACATCGACAAACTGGTGCGCGAGATGGCCACGCAGATCAAGAGCGTCCGCCCCGGCACCCAGTTCGGGATCAGCCCCTTCGGGGTCTGGCGCAACGCCGAGATCGACGAGCGGGGCTCCGACACCAAGGCCGGTGTGCAGACGTACGACGACCTGCACGCGGACACCCGGAAGTGGGTCCAGGAGAACTGGATCGACTACATCGTGCCGCAGCTCTACTGGAACATCGGCTTCGCGGCCGCCGACTACGCCAAGCTGCTGCCCTGGTGGGCGCGGACCGCCCGGGACAGCGGCACCCGGCTGTACATCGGGGAGGCCCTGTACAAGGCGGGCGCCCCGGCGCAGCCCGCGGCCTGGCAGGACCCGGCCGAGCTGTCGGCGCACCTCACCCTGGCCCGTGACGTCCCGGAGGCGCGCGGGCATGTGTTCTTCTCGGCCAGGGACATCCAGGTCGACAAGATCGGCGCGATGGCACGCGTGGTGGCCGACCACTACCAGCGGCCGGCGCAGCCACCGCGCTGACGGTGCCGGGCCGACGACCCTGGGGGCGTTACTTCGGGTCGCCGGGGTGACGGACGACCGTGTCGGGCCCCGGGGCCATCAGTGCCTCGTGCCCGTCGTCGTTGAACCTGACCCGGTAGGGCGGGTTCCCGTTCTGGCCGAGAACCTCCAGGACCTCCGCGGTCCGGTCGTGGTGACCGACGGTCCTGCCGTGCACCAGCAGGGTGTCGCCTACATCTGCCTGCATCGGGGGGCCTCCTCGTCTCGCACGGGAGTGGCGGTCCGTGACCGCAGTCTATTGCGGGCGGCGCCGGGGGGAACCGGTGTGCCTACGGGCTCTCAGGCGGATGTGCGCTGGGTGACCGCGATGCAGACCAGTACGGCGGCGGCCGTCAGGGGCGCGGCCGGGGTGAGCTGCTCGCCGAGGAGCAGCACCGACCACACCAGTGTGAGCAGGGGCTGCGCCAGCTGCAACTGGCTGGCCTTCGGTATGCCGATCGCGGCCATGCCCCGGTACCAGACGACCAGCCCCAGGAACTGCGATCCGGCCGCCACCCACAGCAGCCCGGCCACGCTGTGCGCGGTCAGCTGGACCGGCTCGTACGACAGGGCCAGCAGCGCGCCCGGCACGCTCAGCGGCAGACACAGCACCAGGGCCCAGCCGATGACCTGCCATCCGGGCATCACCCCGGCCAGCCGGCCGCCCTCGGTGTAGCCGGCCGCGCAGACCACCAGGGCGCCGAAGAGATAGAGGTCGGCCGTGGTGAGGGCGCCGCCGCTCTGCGTCACGGTGAATCCGAGGACCGCGGCGGCGCCGGCGACGGCGGCCGCCCAGAAGGTGCGCGAGGGACGGGTGCCCATGCGCAGCGCCGAGAACAGGGCGGTGGTCAGCGGAAGCAGACCGACCACCACGGCGGCGTGCGCGGTGGTCGAGGTCCGCAGGGCGAGCGTGGTGAGCAGGGGGAAGCCGACGACCACTCCGGCGGCGACCACGGCGAGGCCCGCCCAGTGCCGACGGCTGGGAAGGGGAACCCGAAGGGCCAGCAGACAGCCGCCCGCGACGACGGCGGCCAGGGCCATGCGCACGGCGACGAGGGACCAGGGGCCGAAGCCCTCCAGGCCCCAGGCGGTGGCGGGGAAGGTGAGGGAGAAGGCGGTGACACCCAGAGCCGCCTGGAGCGTGCCGCCGGCTCGCGGACGACGGCGGGGCTCGGGCTCGGACGCGGCCGGTCCGGCTCCGGCGGAGGTGTGGGTCCCGGCGGTGGCGGAGGTGTGGGTCCCGGCGGTGGCGGAGGTGTGGGTCCCGGCGGTGGCGGAGGTGTGGGTCCCGGCGGTGGCCGGTCGTGGGCCGCCGCCTTCTCGGCCGCCGCCCACCGCTACTGAACTGCCGACGATAGCGCTACTCTCTGCTCTCATGCATGAGCGTAGCAGTGGTGCGGAACTGGCGGAACAGCTGCGGAGGGAGCTGGACCGCTACTCACCCGGTGGAAAGCTGCCGTCTAGCCGGGCGCTCGTCGAGCGATTCCGGGTCAGCCCCGTCACGGTCTCGCGAGCCCTGGCGCAACTGGCCGCCGAGGGCCTCGTGGTGACCCGGCCGGGGGCGGGGGCCTTCCGGGCGAGCCCGCGCGAGAGCGGGACGGCACCCGTCGGGGACACCTCCTGGCAGGAGGTCGCCCTCAGCGCCGACGGCGGCGCGGAGCCCTCGCCCCGCACGGTGGACGCCTCGGGCGTACTGGTCTCGCTCGCCACCCCGCCGCCCGGCGTGATCGAGTTCAACAGCGGCTATCTGCACCCGTCGCTCCAGCCGGAGCAGGCGATGGGCGCGGCCCTGTCCCGGGCGGGGCGGCGGCCCGGGGTGTGGGCGCGGCCACCGGTCGAGGGCGTGCCGGAGCTGCGCGAGTGGTTCGCCCGGAGCATCGGCGGGTCGATCACCCCGGCCGACGTGATCGTCGCGGCGGGCGGCCAGTCCGCCCTGACCACCGCCCTGCGGGCCCTCGCGCCGCCCGGAGCGCCCGTGCTGGTCGAGTCGCCCACCTATCCGGGCATGCTGGCCATCGCGCGGGCGTCCGGGCTGCGGCCCGTTCCGGTGCCGGTCGACGCGGACGGGGTCAGACCCGCCCTGCTCGCCGACGCGTTCAAGGCGTCCGGCGCCCGGGTCCTCGTCTGCCAGCCGCTCTTCCAGAACCCCACCGGCGCCGTACTGTCGGCCGACCGCCGGGGCGAGGTGCTGCGGATCGCCCGCGAGGCCGGCGCCTTCGTCATCGAGGACGACTTCGTACGGCGACTCGTGCACGAGGACGCCGGACCGCTGCCCGGGCCACTGGCGGCCGACGACCCCGACGGTGTGGTCGTGCACGTCTCCTCGCTCACCAAGGCCACCTCACCGAGCTTCCGGGTCGGTGCCCTGGCCGCCCGGGGGCCGGTCCTGGAACGGCTGCGCGCCATCCAGGTCGTCGACACCTTCTTCGTGCCACGCCCCCTCCAGGAGGCCGCCCTCGAACTCGTCGGCTCCCCCGCCTGGCCCCGCCATCTCCGAGCCGTCTCGAGGGAGTTGAAGAACCGCAGGGACGCGCTCACGTCCGAGCTGCGCCTGCGCCTGCCCGAACTCGCCCTGCCCCACATCCCCTCCGGCGGCTACCACCTGTGGCTGCGCCTCCCCGACGCCACCGGGGGCACCGCCCAGGCTTTCGGCTCCGGGGGAGAGTCCGCCCTGGTCGCCGCCGCCCTGCGCGCGGGCGTCGCGGTCACCCCCGGCCGCCCATACTTCAGTGCCGAACCCCCGGCCGGACACCTGCGGTTGAGTTTCGCGGGAGTCGCCGGGGTGGGGGAGATCGTGGAGGGGGTACGGAGGCTGGGGCATGCGACAAACGGTTCGACAGCGGGCTCCTGGGCTGCGAACGTCCAGCCATGAGCGATGAGTTGAACCCCGGCCTCCCCGAGGGCTACGAAATCTCCGACGACCCCGACCGCATCGACGTGGAACGGGTCCACCACTGGCTGTCCACTGACGCGTACTGGGCCATCGGCCGACCCCGCGAGAAGCATGAACGCGCGATGCGCGAGTCGCTCAACTTCGGGGTGTACGAGGTGGGTTCGGGGCGGCAGGTCGCGTACGCGCGGGTGGTGACCGACCTGGCGATGTTCGCCTGGCTCTGCGATGTGTACGTGGACCGGACGGCGCGCGGGAAGAACCTCGGCACCGCCCTGGTCACGGCCGTGCGGGAGCACCTGCGGCCGTACGGGCTGCGGCGCGTCCTGCTCGCGACGCACGACGCGCACGGGGTCTACGCCAAGCTCGGATTCGAGCCGCTCGCCAAGCCGGACGAGTGGATGGCGCTCCATTTCGAGAGCGGTGAGCGACCGTCCCGGTGAGGGCCGGGGGACCCCGCGTAACTCCTGAGTAACGCCTCTTGACCAGCGGAGTCTCCCGCTCCACGATCGCCGCATGCATCTTCGGGTCACGTTCGTCGCCGCCGCGCGCTGCTCCTCGCTGCTCGCGGAGCGTTTCGAGGACGACCGGCCGCTGGACCAGGCCGGCTGGGACGAAGTGCAGCGCGCCGCCCATGAGCTGGTGGCGTTGGCGGCGGCCGAGCTGCGCTACTGCTCGCCGACGCCCCGCAGCCGGGCCACCGGCGACGCCCTCGGCTACGCGCCGCTGGCCCAGCCCGCCCTGCGGGACTGCGACATGGGCCGCTGGCGCGGCTTCACACTCGGCGAGGCCATGGCCCGGGAACCCTCGGCCGTGGACGCCTGGCTCGCCGACCCGCACTCCACCCCGCACGGTGGCGAGTCACTGCTCGCCTTCATCTCCCGCATAGGCGACTGGCTCGACACCCGCCCGGCGGGCGAGGGCGGCCGTATCGTCGCCGTCGCCGAGCCGTCCGTGCTGCGCGCCGCGCTCGTCTACGCGCTGAAGGCCCCGCCGTCGTCGTACTGGAACATGGACGTCCGCCCCCTGTCGACGGTCACGGTTGCCGGGCGTGCGGGCCGCTGGAACCTGCGGTTGGGCGCCGCCCAGTAGGGCGGGAGCTCGGCCCTACGGCGTGTGCTCGCGTGTGTAGTCGGTGATCAGGAGCTGGTCCTTCGCGGGACCGCCGACGCGCCAGGTCGTACGCCAGCGGTCCACGTCGTACACCTCGAACTCGCCCCGGTAGAGGTCCGCGACACAGGGGTGGTCCGTCCGCCAGTGGCCGGTGGTCAGGTCGAGGTCGTGGAAGGGGCGGCCGTCGGCGAAGCGGACGTCCGCCGCGCCGGGCGCGGGGCCCGGCAGGAAGCGCAGGGTGCGTTCGGCGGGGCGGGGGACGCCCTGCCAGAGGAAAGTTCCGGCCTCCCGGTGGAGGAGACCGCCCTCGTCCAGCGGGCTGAAAACGGTCACCCCGGTGAACTCTCCCTCCGCCCCGCTCGCCAGATCCCGCACGGACCGCAGGACCCGCCACCTCCCGGAGAGATGGGCCAGGAGGTCGGGAACTGGCAGGAAATCGCTCATCCGTCCTTCACTTCCGACACTTTCGGTGCTGTACGACCCGTTGACGCTGTCTCGGTCGCCTCCCTATCTTGCCGTTCGAAGTGCTGATCATTGTCTGATATTTCGAACAACTCCATGACCCCCACCCCGAGCCGCGGAGTATCCATGTCACGCAGCACCCGCACCCGTTGGAGACTCGGCCTCACGGCCACCGCCTTCCTGGTGGCGGCCGCCTCGGTCCCGGCGCCTGCGCACGCCGAGGACGTCACGGACTACGCCATCACCGTCGACCCGGCCGCGAAGGGCGCGAAGATCGACGACACGATGTACGGCGTCTTCTTCGAGGACATCAACCGGGCCGCGGACGGCGGCCTCTACGCCGAACTCGTGCAGAACCGGTCCTTCGAGTACTCCACCGCCGACAACCGCGCCTACACCCCCCTCACCTCCTGGACCGTCGACGGGACCGCGCAGGTCGTCAACGACGCCGGCCGGCTCAACGAGCGCAACCGCAACTACCTCTCCCTGGAGGCCGGTTCGGCCGTCACCAACGCCGGCTACAACACCGGTGTCCACGTCGAGGAGGGCAAGAAGTACGACTTCTCGGTGTGGGCGCGCGCCGAGAGCCGTACGACGCTGACCGTCACTCTCCAGGACGCCGACGGCACCCTGGCCGAGGCCCGTCAGGTGGCGGTCCGGGGCGGCTGGGCCAAGTACAGGGTCGTCTTCAAGGCGACGCGGACCAGCTCCGACGGCCGTCTGACCGTCGCCTCCGCCGATGCCGTGGCCCTCGACGAGGTGTCCCTCTTCCCACGGGACACCTACAAGGGCCGCGAGAACGGCCTGCGCAAGGACCTCGCCGAGAAGGTCGCCGCCCTGAAGCCGGGCTTCGTGCGCTTCCCCGGCGGCTGCCTGGTCAACACCGGCTCCATGCAGGACTACAGCGAGGCCTCCAACTGGGAGCGCAAGCGCTCGTACCAGTGGAAGGACACCATCGGCCCCGTCGAGCAGCGCGCCACCAACGCCAACTTCTGGGGCTACAACCAGAGTTACGGCCTCGGCTACTACGAGTACTTCCAGTTCTCCGAGGACGTCGGCGCGATGCCGCTGCCCGTGGTGCCCGCCCTCGTCACCGGCTGCGGCCAGAACAGGGCCACCGACGACGAGGCCCTGCTCCAGCGCCACATCCAGGACACCCTCGACCTCATCGAGTTCGCCAACGGGCCCGTGACCAGCAAGTGGGGCAAGAAGCGGGCGCAGATGGGCCACCCGAAGCCCTTCCACCTCACCCACCTCGGCGTCGGCAACGAGGAGAACCTGCCCGACGAGTTCTTCGCCCGCTTCCAGAAGTTCCGGGCCGCCATCGAGGCGAAGTACCCCGACATCACGGTGATCTCGAACTCCGGCCCCGACGACACGGGCACCACCTTCGACACCGCCTGGAAGCTGAACCGCGAGGCGAACGTCGACATGGTCGACGAGCACTACTACAACAACCCCCAGTGGTTCCTGCAGAACAACGACCGCTACGACTCCTACGACCGGAAGGGCCCGAAGGTCTTCCTCGGCGAGTACGCCTCCCAGGGCAACGCCTTCAAGAACGCCCTGTCCGAGGCCGCGTTCATGACCGGGCTGGAGCGCAACGCCGACATCGTGAAGCTGGCCTCCTACGCACCGCTCCTCGCCAACGAGGACTATGTGCAGTGGAGCCCCGACATGATCTGGTTCAACAACCACGCGTCCTGGGGCTCGGCCAACTACGAGGTGCAGAAGCTCTTCATGAACAACGTCGGGGACCGTGTCGTGCCCTCGACGGCCACCGGCACGCCGGCGCTCTCCGGCCCGATCTCGGGTGCCGTGGGCCTGTCGACGTGGGCGACGACAGCGGCGTACGACGATGTGCGGGTGACCGCCGCGGACGGCACGAGCCTGCTCAGCGACGACTTCGGCGGTGACGCGTCGAAGTGGACCCACACCGGGGGCGGCAGCTGGTCCGTCCAGGACGGGCAGTACGTGCAGACCGATGTGGCCGCCGAGAACACCATGGTGTCGGCCGGCGACACCTCCTGGCACGACTACGACCTGAAGGTGAAGGCCACCAAGAAGGCCGGCAAGGAGGGCTTCCTCGTCGCCTTCGGCGTCAAGGACACCGGCACCTACTACTGGTGGAACCTCGGTGGCTGGAACAACACCACCAGCGCGGTCGAGCAGGCCGTCGACGGCGGCAAGGGGACGCTGATCTCCAAGCCGGGGACCATCGAGACGGGCCGTACCTACGACATCGAGGTCAAGGTGCGGGGGCGGCAGGTGACCCTGCTGCTCGACGGCCAGGAATGGGGCCGCTTCACCGACGACAAGCCGGCCGAGCCGTTCCGGCAGGTGGTGACGCGTGACGCGAAGACGGGTGACCTCATCGTGAAGGTCGTCAACGCGCAGTCCTCGGCGGCGCGTGCGGCCATCGACCTCGGGGGTGCGAAGGTCCGCTCCAAGGCGCGCGTGACGACGCTGACGGCTGCGCCGGACGCGGTGAACACGCAGACGGCCACACCGGTGGCGCCGGTGAGGTCCACGTTCACCGGGGTGGCCGAGGAGTTCAGCTACACGTTCCCGGCGAACTCCGTGACGTTCCTGCGGATCAAGAAGCGGTGAGGTGAGGGGCGGCCCGGGTTCGCGTACCGGGCGCGGGTTCGTGGGGGCTGGTCGCGCAGTTCCCGTCGCCCCTGGACGGGCCTCCGGCCCCGTCCGGGGGCGACCCCTCAGGAGCGGCGGCGGGGCTTTCCGGGCTTGCCGCCGCTCTTGGCGTTCCTGCCGGTTCGGGGGGTGCGGGCGGTCGGCTTGCCCGTGGCGGCGCGCTTGGGCTTCGGCTGGCGCTTCTCCTCGGGGGCCTTCGCCCGGCCCCGGGTGCTGTTGACCGTGCGGCCCCGGACGATGCCGATGAAGTCCTCGACCATGTCCGTGGTCGCGTCCTGCGGCCAGGACAGGGCGACGCGGGACTCGGGGGCGTCCGTCACCGGGCGGTAGGTGAGGTCCTTGCGGTGGTGCAGGCGGGCGAGGGACTGCGGGACCACGAGCAGCCCGATCCCGGCGGCCACCAGTTCGATCGCGTCGGCCGTGGTGGCGGGCCGCTCGAACGCGGGCTCCCCCGGCGGACGTTCCCAGTCGAGGGTGTCGTCGAGGGGGTGCAGCACGACCTCGTCCGCCAGGTCCTCGGTGGTCACCTCGTCGACCGCCGCGACGACATGGTCCTTCGGGACCACGACCACCGTGGTCTCGGTGTAGAGCGGGATCGCGCTGAGGTCGGTGTCGTCCACCGGAAGCCGTACGAAACCGGCGTCGGCGTCGCCTCCGCGCAGCACGCCGAACGCCTCGGCGGCGGACACCTGGAGGAGGGTCATGGGGATGTCGGGCAACCGCTCGTTCCAGATCCGCACCCACTTGGTGGGCGTCACTCCCGGGACGTACGCGAGCCGGAACGAAGGGGATGCTTCCGAGCCAGTCACATGACCAGGCTAACGGGCGGGGGCGGGGCCCGGAGCCGGGGAGCCTTCGAGCCCGGTGGCGGCGCCGGATACGGCTCCGGGTATCGGTGTGGTCGGCGGTCGCGCACACGGTCGATACCCTTGACCCATGACGTCGCACCAGACCGCCCAGACCATGAAGCCCGCCACCGCGGCGAAGAAGCTGGGTGTGTACCTCCAGGCCACCCCCGCCGAGTTCCAGGAGGGCGTCGTCTCGCGCGCCGAGCTGAACGCGCTCCAGGCCAACCCCCCGGCCTGGCTGGAGGAACTGCGCCGCAACGGCCCGCACCCGCGCCCCGTCGTCGCCGAGAAGCTCGGCGTCTCCATCGCGGGGCTCGCGCGTGGGGGAGTCACCGAGCCCCTCACCACCGAGCAGATCGAGGCCCTGAAGCAGGAGAGCCCCGAATGGCTGCGGAAGGAGCGCGCCACCCAGGCGGAGGTCCGCAAGGAAGGCGCCCGGATCAAGAAGCGCAACGCGGAGCGCGCGGCCCAGTCGGACGACCGGCGTTCCTGAACCGGTTCCCGTGCCGGCGGCGGTCGGGGCGTACGGAGTGCCCCGCCCCCTGCCGAAAAACCACGAGCCGTCGGGGTGGGAGCGCGGGCAGGATGCCCTTTGTGCATCATCTCCTGTGCGGGCTCGCCGCCAATCCGGCGTTGCCGTCCGAGCTGGTCGACCGGCTGATCGCGGTCGCGGACGACGACGTCGCCCATGACCTCGCCGGCCATGCGGATCTCAGCCGCGCGCAGGCGGTCGCGCTGGTCTCGCGGGTCGCGGGGAGTGGTGTGCGGCTGGCGTACGAGGGTCGTCTGACCGCCGCCGACGTCGATCCGGTGGCGCAGCCGTACGTCGCCCTCGCCCTGCTCGACGAGGGCGCGGGCAGCCCGGAGTGGGCCCGCCTCCTCGCGGCGGACCCGGTCGTCGAGCACCGGGAGAAGCTGGCCGCCTGCCCCGGCCTGCCGGCGGATGTGGTGGAGACCCTCGCCGCGGACCCGGACGTACGGGTGGTGGCGGAACTCGCCCTGTGGGCGGGGCCGGACGTGGCCGCCCGGCTCGCGGGGCATCCGCACGCCGAGGTCCGCCGTGCGGTGGCGGCCAACGAGGCGACGCCGCCCGACGTACTGGCGGCCCTCGTCGCCGGCGAGGGGCTGCCGCCCGCCGGGCGCTGTCTTGTCTGCGACCGCGAGGAGCCGCCGTTCACGCACGGCCCGGACTGCGCGCGGCGCGACTGCGATCTGCGACCGGGCGCCTCCTGCGACGGCTCCCACGAGTCCACCGCCCACGACATGCTGCGGGCGGCGCTGGCGAACCCGGCCACACCGGCCGAAGCCGTCGCGGGCTTCGCCGACCACCCGTCGACGCTGCTGCGCTGGGCGCTCGCCGCCCACCCCGGCCTGCCCCCGGAGGTCTGCGTGCGGCTCGCCGCGGACCCCACGCCCGGAATCCGCGCCGACCTCGCCGGGAACCCCGCGGTCGACGACTGCCTGATGCGCGCGCTGGCCGACGACGGCGACCCCGGCGTGCGGCGCGGGCTGGCGCACAACCCGCGTGTGCCCCTGGACGTGCTCGCCCACCTGGCCGCCACCACCAGGATCGGCGGCACCCTCCTGCCGCGGATCGCCTCCGCCACGGCCGCCGAGGTCGAGGAGCTGGCGCGGTCGCCGTACGCGGCCGTGCGCATGCTCCTGGCCCAACGGCGTGATCTGCCGGCCGGGATCCGCGACGCGCTGGCCGACGACGCCGACGCGAAGGTGGTCAAGTCGATCGCTCCGCACGCCGGTCTCTCCGAGGCCCAGCTGCGGGCGATGGTCGAACGGCACGGAGTCCAGGTCATGGCGGGGGCGGCGGCCAACCCGGATGCGACTGAGGCGTTCCTGGAGCGCGTGGCCCGGCATCAGCCGCCCGTACGGAAGGCCCTGCGCGAGATCGGCCGGCACCCCCACGCGACGGCGACGGCGCTGCTGGTCTGCCTGAAGGACGAACGCGCGAGACCCCTCGCCGCCGGTCACCCGGCACTCCCGCCGCAGGTGGTCGCGGACCTGCTCACCGACACCGACGGGTGGGTGGCGGAAGCCGCGGCCGCCAATCCGTCGCTCCCGGTCACCGTGATGCGGGAGCTGATGCCAGACCTGATGCGGGAGACGACGCGGGAGCCGACGCGGGATCTCCCGCCCTAGCCTCTCGACCCTCGGGCGCGGCCAGCGCTCCCGTTGGGCCGTATCCGGAAGCGCCCCGATGCGCCGCAGGAAACTCTGCTCGATCTGGTCCGCCAGCGGTCGCGCGTCCGGTCGTCCGAACCCGCCGGCCAGTTCCGTCGTGGTCAGGCCCCGCGTCAGTTCCAGCAGGGCCAGCGGGTTGCCGCGGGTCTCGGCGACGATCCGGTGCCGGATGCGGGCGTCCAGCCGCCCGGGGACCGCCGAGTCCAGAAGCGCACGGACGTCGTCGTCGCGCACCTGTGTCCGGTCCGTGCCCTGCCAGCGGACCCACACGTCCTGGACGACGTCCTCGGCGTCGGCGGCCCGGCCCAGCGTCTGGTAGGCGATCCCGAAGAGCAGGGAACGGACGCTCTCGAAGTCCGCCGCCGCCTCGGGCCAGGAGCGAACGGCGGCCGTCGTCGCGTTCCCCGTCCCCCGTACCCTCGACGGACTCGGCTCCGACACGACGTCGATGTTGGAGATGTGCATGACGATCTTCCCGGGTCCTGATGGTCTGGACCCGCCGGGCCCGGCTCATCGTGCGCCGGGGCCCGGCTCAGTGACCCAGCCACCGTCGGCCGGGGCGGGTGGCGGGCGCACCTGTGGAAACCCGGGTGTACCCCCGGGTGCGGTGCCCACGGACGGCCCCCTGCACTGGATTGCATAAACGTGCATGGAAACGTATAGTCATGCCATCCAGGAGGAGGGTTCCATGACGGTACGTGTGGCGGTGGCCGGAGCGAGTGGTTATGCGGGCGGCGAAGTGCTGCGCCTGCTGCTCGCCCACCCCGAGGTCGAGATCGGTGCACTGACCGGCAACTCCAACGCGGGCCAGCGCCTGGGCGGGCTGCAGCCGCATCTGCTGCCGCTGGCCGACCGGGTGCTCCAGGAGACGACCACCGAGGTCCTCACCGGGCACGACGTGGTCTTCCTCGCGCTGCCCCACGGGCAGTCCGCCGCCGTGGCCGAGCAGCTCGGCCCGGAGGTGCTCGTGGTCGACATGGGCGCCGACTTCCGGCTGAAGGACGCGGCCGCCTGGGAGAAGTTCTACGGCTCGCCCCACGCCGGGACCTGGCCCTACGGCCTCCCCGAACTACCGGGTGCCCGCGCCGCGCTGGAGGGGTCCAAGCGCATCGCGGTACCCGGTTGCTACCCCACGGCCGTGACACTGGCCCTGTTCCCGGCGTACGCGGCCGGCCTCGCCGAGAACGAGGCCGTGATCGTCGCTGCCTCCGGCACCTCCGGCGCGGGCAAGGCCCCCAAGTCGCACCTGCTGGGCAGCGAGGTCATGGGCTCGATGACCCCCTACGGCGTCGGCGGCGGCCACCGGCACACGCCCGAGGTCATGCAGAACCTCGGCGGCGTCGCCCGTGAGCCGGTCACCGTGTCCTTCACGCCGACCCTCGCGCCCATGCCCCGCGGCATCCTCGCCACCTGCAGCGCGAAGGCGAAGCCGGGCGTCACCGCCGACTCCGTCCGCGCCGCGTACGAGAAGGCCTTCGCCGACGAGCCGTTCGTGCACCTCCTCCCGGAGGGGCAGTGGCCCGCCACGGCGTCCGTCTACGGTTCCAACGCCGTTCAGGTGCAGGTCGCGTACGACGAGGCCGCGGGCCGGATCATCGCGGTCAGCGCCATCGACAACCTCACCAAGGGCACGGCAGGTGGCGCCGTCCAGAGCATGAACATCGCCCTCGGGTTCCACGAGAACACCGGGCTTTCGACGATCGGAGTCGCACCGTGAGCGTGACGGCAGCACAGGGATTCACGGCGGCGGGGATCGCCGCCGGGATCAAGGAGAACGGCAACCCGGACCTGGCCCTCGTGGTCAACAACGGGCCCCGCCTCGCCGCCGCGGGCGTCTTCACCTCCAACCGTGTGAAGGCCGCGCCGGTCCTCTGGTCCGAGCAGGTGCTGAAGGGCGGCCAGGTATCCGCCGTCATCCTCAACTCCGGTGGCGCCAACGCCTGTACGGGCCCCAAGGGCTTCCAGGACACGCACGCGACCGCCGAGAAGGTCGCGGACGTCCTGGAAGGCCACAACGCGGGCGAGGTCGCCGTCGCCTCCACGGGCCTCATCGGCGTGCTCCTGCCGATGGACAAGCTGCTCCCGGGTGTCGAGACGGCCGCCGCCCAGCTCTCCGAGCACGGCGGCGAGAAGGCCGCCATCGCCATCAAGACCACCGACACCGTCCACAAGACGTCCGTCGTGACGAAGGACGGCTGGACCGTCGGCGGCATGGCCAAGGGCGCGGGCATGCTCGCCCCCGGCCTCGCCACCATGCTCGTCGTGCTCACCACCGACGCCGACCTCGACAGCGAGACCCTGGACAAGGCCCTCCGGGCGGCCACCAGGGTCACCTTCGACCGGGTCGACTCCGACGGCTGCATGTCCACCAACGACACCGTGCTGCTGCTGGCCTCCGGCGCCGCCGAAGTCACCCCGGAGTACGCGGAGTTCGCCGAAGCCGTGCGCCAGGTCTGCGACGACCTCGGACAGCAGCTCATCCGGGACGCCGAGGGCGCCAGCAAGGACATCAAGGTCGAGGTCGTGAACGCGGCCACCGAGGACGACGCCGTGGAGGTGGGCCGCTCCATCGCCCGCAACAACCTCCTCAAGTGCGCCATCCACGGTGAGGACCCCAACTGGGGACGGGTGTTGTCAGCGATCGGCACCACACGGGCCGCCTTCGAGGCCGACCGGCTCAACGTCGCCATCAACGGTGTCTGGGTCTGCAAGAACGGCGGCGTGGGCGAGGACCGCGACAAGGTCGACATGCGCTACCGCGAGGTGCACATCGTCGCCGACCTCGCCGCCGGGTCCGAGACGGCCACGATCTGGACCAACGACCTCACCGCCGACTACGTCCACGAGAACAGCGCGTATTCGTCATGAGCAGCACGCGGAAGCACACCGCCCTCCCCAAGGCCCAGATCCTCATCGAAGCGCTGCCCTGGCTGACCCGTCACAACGGCAAGACGATCGTCATCAAGTTCGGCGGCAACGCCATGGTGAACGAGGAGTTGAAGTCCGCCTTCGCCCAGGACGTCGTCTTCCTGCGGCACGCCGGCCTCAACGTCGTCGTCGTGCACGGCGGCGGCCCGCAGATCAGCGCCGCCCTCGACCGGCACGGCATCGTCAGCGAGTTCAAGGCCGGCCTGCGCGTCACCACCGAGGACGCCATGGACGTCGTCCGCATGGTGCTCGCCGGACAGGTGCAGCGCGAGCTGGTCGGGCTGCTCAACCAGCACGGGCCGCTCGCCGTCGGGCTGACCGGCGAGGACGCGCACACCATCACCGCCACCAAGCACCAGCCCGAGATCGACGGCGAGTTGGTCGACATCGGGCGGGTGGGCGAGATCACCGCGATCGACACGGGCGCGATCGAGGCACTGCTCGCCGACGGCCGTATCCCGGTCGTCTCGTCGATCGCCCGTAGCCAGGACGACGGACATGTCTACAACGTCAATGCTGATACGGCGGCTGCGGCACTCGCTGCTGCTCTTGACGCCGAAACCCTCATGGTCCTCACGGACGTCGAGGGCCTCTACGAGGACTGGCCCCACTCCGACGAGGTGATCAGCCGCCTCACCGCTTCCCAACTGGAGCAGCTGCTGCCGGAGTTGTCCTCCGGCATGGTGCCGAAGATGGAGGGCTGCCTGCACGCCGTACGCAACGGCGTGGGCAACGCCCGCGTCATCGACGGCCGGGTCCAGCACTCGATCCTGCTGGAGATCTTCACCGACGAGGGCATCGGCACGATGGTCGTGCCGGATGCGGAGCAAGAGGGGGATGCCGAATGACCGAGACCTCGAAGAACGCGGAGCTCACCCAGCGCTGGCAGGGCTCGCTCATGAACAACTACGGCACCCCGGGGCTCTCCCTCGTCCGCGGTGCGGGCACCAAGGTGTGGGACGCCGACGGCAAGGAGTACGTCGACTACGTCGGCGGTATCGCGGTCAACGCGCTCGGCCACGCCCACCCGGCGATCGTCGAGGCCGTCAGCACCCAGATCGCCTCCCTCGGCCATGTCTCCAACTTGTTCGTCGCCGAGCCGCCGGTCGCGCTCGCCGAACGGCTCCTCGAGCACTTCGGCCGCGACGGCAAGGTCTTCTTCTGCAACTCGGGCGCCGAGGCCAACGAGGGCGCGTTCAAGATCGGCCGGCTCACCGGGCGGACCCACATGGTCGCCACCGAGGGCGGCTTCCACGGCCGGACCATGGGCGCACTCGCCCTCACCGGCCAGCCCGGCAAGCAGACCGGCTTCCACCCGCTGCCCGGCGACGTCACCCACGTCCCGTACGGCGACGCGCAGGCCCTCGCCGCCGTCGTCACCGAGGAGACGGCCCTCGTCATCATCGAGCCCGTCCAGGGCGAGAACGGGGTCGTGGTCCCGCCGGCCGGCTATCTGAAGGCCGCGCGGGCCATCACGGCCGCCACCGGCGCGCTGCTCGTCCTCGACGAGGTGCAGACCGGCGTCGGCCGGACCGGGCACTGGTTCGAGTACCAGGCGCACGAGGGCGTCCTGCCGGACGTCGTCACGCTCGCCAAGGGCCTCGGCGGCGGACTGCCGCTCGGCGCGACCGTCGCCTTCGGCCGGGCGGCGGAGCTGCTCCGGCCCGGCCAGCACGGCACCACGTTCGGCGGCAACCCGGTCGCCTGCGCCGCCGGGCTCGCCGTCCTGGAGACCATCCGGGCCGAGGGCCTGCTGGAGAACGTCAAGCGGCAGAGCGAGAAGCTGCGCAACGGAATCGAGTCCCTCGGCCACCCGATGATCGACCATGTCCGTGGCGCGGGACTCCTCCTGGGTATCGTGCTCACCGAGCCCCTCGCGCCCCTGGCGCAACAGGCCGCTCAGGACGCCGGTTTCCTGGTGAACGCGCCCGCCCCCGATGTCGTACGGCTGATGCCCGCGCTCAACATCGGTGACGCGGAGGTGGACGCCCTCCTCCAGGCGCTGCCGGGCATCCTCGACGCGGCGCGAGCGGCGCACGAAGCCAGTGGGGACGGACGAGCCGGAGAATGAGACGACGATGAGCCAGGCGCAGGAGCACGACCAGGCGGGGCCGGCGGTACCGCAGACCCGCACCGCACGCCACCGGCGGATCGTGGACATCCTCAACCGGCAACCGGTGCGGTCACAGAGCCAGTTGGCGAAGCTGTTGTCCGACGACGGGCTGAGCGTCACGCAGGCGACGCTCAGCCGGGACCTGGACGAGCTCAACGCGGTGAAGATCCGCAACACCGACGGCGACCTCATCTACGCGGTGCCGAGCGAGGGGGGTTTCCGTACCCCTCGGGCTCCGTTGGGGGAGTCGGCGAAGGAGGAGCGGATGCGGCGGCTCTCCGCGGAGCTGCTGATCTCCGCGGAGGCTTCCGCGAACCTGGTCGTTCTGCGGACGCCCCCGGGGGCGGCACAGTTCCTGGCGTCGGCCATCGATCAGGCGGAGCTGCACGACATTCTGGGGACCATCGCGGGGGACGACACGTTGCTGTTGATCAGCCGGGACCCCGTGGGCGGCCAGGCCTTGGCCGACCACTTGCTGCGGCTGGCCCAGAACGGCAACGGCCACTGAAGGGGGCGTTGCGCGGGGGCGGCGACGGGGAGGGGCGGGGCCGTTGTGTGCCGGGTGCGGGTCCGTCGTGGCCGGTCGCGCAGTTCCCCGCGCCCCTGGAAGACGGGCTGCGCCCGCTTTCCCCGGAAAGCGGGCGCAGCCCGTCTTTCAAGCTGCTGTCGTAGCTGCGGGCAGTCGTGCCGCTGGGGCGATGGGGGCACCTCCCGCTCGGGCGAAGCCGAGAGTGGGGGAGGGTGGGCGCAGGCGGCACCCTGCCAGTGCCGGTAAGCGCCCCCCTCACCCCCAGCACGCAGCCCAGCTCAGCCGCCGCTCAGCCCAGTCGCGCCGCCAACCCACCCGTGCAGCGGACCTCGTCCCCCGCCGTGATCAGCAGGGCCTCGGCGTCGTCCAGGGACTCCAGCCACGCCAGGCCCTCCCGCGAGCCCATCGCGAACGCGGCCGTGGCCCAGCAGTCCGCCCAGGTGAGGCTGGGGGCCACCACCGTCACCGAGACCAGGTCGGTCACGGCGGACTTGCCCGTGCGGGGGTCGACGATATGGGCACCCCGCTCCGCCGTACCGGACGTGGCGACCGCCAGGCGATCCGCACCGGCGGCGGTGACGACCGCGGCCAGCCCCCCGGGCCGGAGGGGATCCGCGACGCCCACGCGCCAAGGGCGGTCCGGCCCGGGCACACCGCACAGCTGCACATCACCGCCCCCGTTCACGCTCACCCCGGCCGCCCCGGCCTCGACGAGACGCATCGCGGCCCGCTCGGTGGCCCACCCCTTCACCAGGCCGGTGGGGTCGAAGCGGCCCTCGTACGTCGAGCTGAACCAGCCGTCGCTCACCCGCTCGGCCTCGGCGCACAGTTGGAGCACCTCGGCGACCTCGGGATCGCACTCCTCGATCGTCGCCTCTCCCCGGGCGAGCCGGGAGATCTGGCTGTGCTCGCGGTAGGTGCTGAACACCTCGTCCACGGCGTGCAGCCCGGCCACCGCCTCTTCGAGCGCGGCCTTGACCGCCCTGGGCTCGCCTCCTCGGATGTCGAACGAGAAGACGGTGCCCATGACCTCCTCGACGTGCCGCAGCGGGGCGGGCGCGGCGGCTCCGGCGGGTTCGGCCACCGGATCAGCCGGCCTGGTCCAGCGCGGACTGGAGGGACTGCTGGTAACCGCCGCTGGTGTACGTGGCGCCCGAGACAGCATCGATGTCAGCGCTCCCTGCCGCGATGGCGTTCTGGTTGAGCTTGGGTATGGCGGTGCCGCTGATCTGGGTCGAGCGGCCACCGCTGGGCTGCTGCAGCGCCTCGGCGTCGGTGATCTTGCCGCCGCTGACCGTGATCCGGACCTGCACCGGGCCGTAGTCGGTCTGGACGGCCGAGCCCGTGAGCACCTGCGTGCCCGTCGACTGCCCGGCCCCGGAGTCCTCGGCGCCGCCGCCCGTGTCCTGCGAACCGCCCGCCTCGACCTCGGTGCCGGAACCCTGCGCGTTGCCCGCCTGGTCCAGGGCGGACTGGAGGGACTCCTTGTAACCGGCGCTGGTGTACGTGGCTCCCGACACGGCGTCGATCTCGGCGCTGCCGGCCGCCACGGCCGCCTGGTTGAGCTTGGGCACCGAGTCACTGGTGATCTGGGTGCTGCGCCCGCCGCTCGGCGCCTGCACGGCCTCGGCGTTGGTGATCTTGCCGCCGCTGACCGTGATCCGGACCTGCACCGGGCCGTAGTCGGTCTGGACGGCCGAGCCCGTGAGCACCTGGGCGCCCGAGTCCTGCGCGTTGCCCGCCTGGTCCAGGGCGGACTGGAGGGACTCCTTGTAACCGGCGCTGGTGTAGGTGGCCCCGGACACGGCGTCGATCTCGGCGCTGCCCGCGGCCACGGCCGCCTGGTTGAGCTTCGGGATGGCGTCGGAGCTGATCTGGGTGGAGCGGCCGCCGCTCGGCTGCTGGACCGCCTCGGCGTTGCTGACCTTGCCGCCGTTGACGGTGATCCGGACCTGGACCGGGCCGTAGTCGGTCTGGACGGCGGTACCGGTGAGGGTCTGCGCACCGGCCGCCACCCCGCCCTGTGCCGAGGGAGCGCCCCCCGCGGCTCCGGCCTGTACCGATCCCGCCGGGTCCGAGGCCGGCTTCAGCGACAGCAGCAGCACGATGCCGGACACGGTGGCGGCGGTGGCGAGCAGGGTCCGCCGGATGGGGTGGCTCTTCTTCATCGCTCCTTCAGCTCCTGAAGTGTGAAGTCTCGTGGGCGCGCTCGGGCGGGCCCATGGTCGAAAGCCCCGTGAAGGAGCCCATGGCAGGGGTGGGGTGGGACCGGTGGTGGCCGGTCCCGTCGCTCACATCTCGAACGACTCGTGGTGGATACGGCGGGTCGGGACGCCCGCGCCGCGCAGCGCCTCGTACACGCCCTGGGAGAAGCCGGGCGGCCCGCACATGAAGACGTCGTGGCGTTCGATGTCGGGGATCTTGCGGCGCAGGGAGTCCGCCGAGATGTCCGGGCGCTCGCCCTCCGGACTGTTCACCGCGTACATCAGCCGCGCCCCGCGCTCCTCCGCGATCTGCGCCAGCTCGTCCCACAGGGCCAGGTCCTGGGTGCTGTTGGCCCGGTAGAGGAGGGTCAGGTCACCGGCCGCGCCGGGCAGTGTCTCGAACAGGGCCCGCATCGGTGTGATGCCCACCCCGCCGGCCACCAGCAACACCTTGCCCCGGCTGCGCTTGCCGGCCGTCAGCGCGCCGTACGGGCCCTCGGCCCACACCCGGGTGCCGGGCTCCAGGTCGCGCAGGGCCGAGCTGTGGTCACCGATCGCCTTGACCGTGATCCGCAGCATGTTGGGGCGGGGCGCCGCCGACAGCGAGTACGGGTGCGAGCTGAACCGCATGCCGGGGGCGAGGAACCGCCAGCGGAAGAACTGCCCGGCCTCCGCGCCCATCCGGTGCAGCTTGCGCCCGCTCATCAGCACGGAGACGATCCCGGGCGACTCCTCGATGACCGCCTCGACCCGCAGCCGGTGCCGCATGTTGAGCCGGATCGGCGTGATGATCCGGTACCAGAGGACCAGCGCGGTCACCGAGCCGTACAGCGCGTACCAGCCGGTCTTCGCGGCGGGCGTGACGGCGAACTCGTTGCCGGTGGAGATCTGGTGCCAGAACGTCAGGAACGTCGCCGCGTACGTCAGCAGGTGCGTGTGGTACCAGAGGTCGTACGGGATCCGCTTGCGCACCGGGCCGATGGACATCAGCCCGATGAGCACCAGCAGACCGGTGCCGATGGCGGCCTTGCCCATGTCCGGCAGCTGGTTGATCGAGTTGATCGTCTGCTGGAGGATCGCGGTGTGGGTGAGGCCGGCCTGGAGGGCGTACCCGTACATCGTGAGGACGACGTGCGCGACGACCAGGCAGAGCGTGTAGCGGCCGGTCATCGCGTGCCAGCGGGCCACCCGGTCGGAGCCGACCCGGCGCTCCAGCGCGGGCACCCGGGCCATCTGGAGCACCACCAGGGCCATCATGTACCCGCCGAGCAGACCGGTGATCCGGCCGGCGTTGACCATCTTGCTGCCCTGGTCCGCGATGGACGGGGTGTTGTCCCACCACAGCCACACCACCGCGGCCACGCCCGCAAAGAAAATGATCAGCAGCGGGACGGCGGGGGAGCGGCGAGGTCGGATGCGGCGCATCGTCTGGCGGCGCGCGGCGCGACCTCCGGCGATCGTGGACACGGTTCCTCCGTGGTGGGCTGGACCCTTGGCCCACACGTACGTGCAGGGAGTGCCGTGTGTTCAACCGCGTGAACAACTGCCTTGCGGAACGACCGGTACCGGATGACGGCCGCTGGGTCCCGCGCCGTCAGGCGTGGGAGGGCGGCAGGGGCAGGGGCAGCCCGGGAAGACCGTCCAGGCTCGTCGCGATGTGCTCCTTGGAGCTGAAGTACGCGCTGAGCGAGTCGTCGTCCTCGCGCGCGAAGCGCCGGCCGTGCAGGTCGCGGTCCTCCTCGTACGCCATGAAGGGCACGGAGTAGCCGCAGCTGTCCCGGACGCGTTCGGCGCGGACCACGATGATCGCGCGCAGGCCGTGCGGGGTGGGGTCGATGTCGGGGAAGCGGGCGAGGAGTTCCGCGAAGCGCGCGTCGTCGCGGAAGACGGCCTCACCCGTACCGTGCACCCGCACGATGTTGGGCGGGCCCTGGAAGGCGCACCACATGAGGGTGATCCGGCCGTTCTCGCGCAGATGCGCGATCGTCTCCGCGTTGGACCCGGCGAAGTCCAGGTAGGCGACGGTCAGTTCGTCGAGGATCACGAACGAGCCCCGGAGGCCCTTGGGGGAGAGGTTGACCGTGCCGTCGGCGGACAGGGGTGCCGTCGCGGTGAAGAAGAGGGGCTGGGCCTCGATGAAGGTACGCAGGCGGCCGTCGATGCGCTCGTAAGTCTTTCCCATGTCTAACGATTATCGACGGAAACGCTTCGCCTGTCTAAGGAATTCGTCGAGAAGCGTGGAGGGGCACGAAAACCGGGTGGATCACCATCGCTGGGATCCACCCGGAATCAAGGTCTGCCACGGCCGCCCCGGCCGGCGCGCGCCGACCGGGGCGGCCGTGGCTCACACGGAGCGCGGGAGGCCGCTCGGCGCCGGCGCGAGCCGGCCGGGAGCTATGCCGACTACTGGTTGAGCTGGCAGGGGGCGAGCGCCTCCAGGCCTTCGGGCTTGGCGGCGGCGCGGCCGATGGCGGTCTC
>NZ_JBSFVC010000030.1:43142-111651 GCF_053592095.1 Streptomyces sp. NPDC002787
CTCGATGCGGTTGAGTGCGGCGACGCGCTTGTCCTCCAGCGGGCCGAGGATGGCGTTCTGGACGAAGTTCGGGCCGCCCTGGCCGACGGTGTCGATGAGGCGCTGGTTGGCTTCCTGGATCTGCGTGTCGAGCTGGGCGAGGTTGCGGTCGACCTCGGCCTGCGCGGAGGCGGGGATGGCCGGGAGTTCGCCCTCGACCTCGGGGCAGGTGATGGTGCCCGCGGCACCGGCGTTGCCCGCGTCGGCGGCACCCTCGCCGGCACCGGCCTCGGCACCCGCGCCCGCCTCGGCGCCCGCACCGGCCTCGGCTCCGGCATCCTGGCCGGCCTCGGCCTCCTCACCGGCGCCCGCGGCACCACCCTGGTTCAGCTGGCAGGGCGCGAGGGCTTCGAGGCCTTCGGGCTTGGCGGCGGCGCGGCCGATGGCGGTCTCGATGCGGTTGAGTGCGGCGACGCGCTTGTCCTCCAGCGGGCCGAGGATGGCGTTCTGGACGAAGTTCGGGCCGCCCTGGCCGACGGTGTCGATCAGGCGCTGGTTGGCTTCCTGGATCTGGGTCTGCAGCTGGGCGAGGTTGCTGTCCACCTCGGCCTGCGCGGAGGCCGGGATCGCCGGGAGGCTGCCCTCGACGGCCGGGCAGGTGATGGTGCCGGGGGAGGCGTTCCCCGCGGCGTCCTCGTTGTTGGCACCCTCGCCGGCGAGGGCGGAACCCGCGATGACCGCTCCGGAGAGCACGACCGCGGCGGCGCCGCCGATGATCCCTACGCGACGCTTGTTGTACTTCGGAAGAGCCCTGGACATGCGGATGCCTCACTCGGGTCGGGTGTGGTCGGTGTTTACGAACGCGGCGCCTGCGTCCGGTGTGAGTTACGTGAAAGCGGTTTCGTTTGTTCAAACGTTTCTCGGCGTCTCTCGAACTTCTCCCAGATTGACGATTCATGCAGAGTTCTGCATACTCATGCATGGCAGTGAACGCAGTAAGCGGAGATCTAGGAGCAACGCGAGTGAGCAGCAACAGCGGTGACGTACGGCTCTGGGGCGGCCGTTTCGCCGACGGTCCCGCCGAGGCCCTGGCGAAGCTGTCCGCGTCCGTCCACTTCGACTGGCGGCTGGCCCCGTACGACATCGCGGGCTCCCGTGCCCACGCGCGCGTCCTCCACAAGGCGGGCCTGCTCACGGACGACGAGCTGACGGACATGCTGGCCGGCCTGGACCAGCTGGAGGCGGACGTCGCGGACGGCTCCTTCGTCGGCACCATCGCCGACGAGGACGTGCACACCGCCCTGGAGCGCGGCCTGCTCGAGCGCCTCGGCCCCGACCTGGGCGGCAAGCTGCGCGCCGGCCGGTCCCGCAACGACCAGGTCGCGACCCTCTTCCGGATGTACCTGCGCGACCACGCCCGCACGATCGGCGGTCTCATCGCCGAGCTCCAGGACGCGCTGATCGGTCTCGCGGAGGCCCATCCGGACGTGGCGATGCCCGGCCGCACCCACCTCCAGCACGCCCAGCCGGTCCTCTTCGCCCACCATGTCCTCGCTCATGTGCAGTCCCTGTCCCGGGACGCGGAGCGCCTGCGTCAGTGGGACGAGCGCACAGCGGTCTCCCCGTACGGCTCGGGCGCCCTCGCGGGCAGCAGCCTCGGCCTGGACCCGGAGGCGGTCGCGAAGGACCTCGGCTTCGAGCACGGCAGCTCCGCGAACTCCATCGACGGCACGGCGTCCCGTGACTTCGTCGCCGAGTTCGCCTTCATCGCCGCGATGATCGGCGTGAACCTCTCCCGGATCGCCGAGGAGGTCATCATCTGGAACACGAAGGAGTTCTCCTTCGTGACCCTCCACGACGCGTTCTCGACGGGCTCGTCGATCATGCCGCAGAAGAAGAACCCGGACATCGCGGAGCTGGCCCGGGGCAAGTCCGGCCGCCTGATCGGCAACCTGACGGGCCTCATGGCCACCCTCAAGGCCCTGCCCCTCGCGTACAACCGCGACCTCCAGGAGGACAAGGAGCCGGTCTTCGACTCCATCGACCAGCTGGAGGTCCTCCTCCCCGCCTTCACCGGCATGATGGCCACCCTCACCGTCCACCGCGAGCGCATGGAGGAACTGGCGCCGGCCGGCTTCTCCCTCGCCACCGACGTCGCCGAGTGGCTCGTCAAGCAGGGCGTCCCCTTCCGCGTCGCCCACGAGGTCGCCGGCGAGTGCGTCAAGGCCGCCGAGGCCGAGAACAAGGAACTGAACGACCTCACGGACGACCAGTTCGCCAAGATCTCGACCCACCTCACCCCCGAGGTCCGCTCCGTCCTCAACGTCCCCGGCGCGCTGGCGTCCCGCAACGGCCGAGGGGGCACGGCCCCGAGCGCGGTGGCGGTCCAACTGGCGGACATCAAGCGCGATGTGGCGGCCCAGCACACGTGGGCGACAGCCAAGAGGAGCTGACCACACACGCGCCCCGAAAGGGGCGCGGGCAACTGCGCGACCAGCCCCCACCGAACCCGCACACGGGGGTCATAGGGGCGCAGCCCCTGAAGGGCGGGACGGGACGGGACGGGACGGGACGGGACGGGTAGGGGCGGCGGGGGCGAAAAACTCCCCGAAGCCCCCACCCCCCGCCCCACACCGCACCACGAAGGTCATCACGGGTTACGTTGGCTCAGGAACCGCAAGGAGCCGACCCGAACGGAGCCCGCGATGCCCTTCGCCCGACTGGCCGCAGCGACCACCCCCACCTGCCACATCGGCTTCGGTCTGGCCGCGGTCGCCCGCCCCGGCTACATCAACCTCGGCCGCGACGACGACCTCGGCGAGGACCGCAGCGTCGAAACCCTCCGCGCCCGCACCCACGAACTCCTCGACGCCGCCTACGCCCAGGGTGTCCGCTACTTCGACGCGGCCCGCTCCTACGGCCTTTCGGAGGAGTTCCTGGCCGCCTGGCTGGCCACCCGCCCCGACATCGACGACATCGTCATCGGCAGCAAGTGGGGCTACACCTACACCGCCGACTGGACCACCGACGCCGAGAAGCACGAGGTCAAGGACCACAGCGTCCAGACGTACGAACGGCAGCGCGCCGAGAGCGCCGACCTGCTCGGCGACCGCCTCGACCTCTACCAGATCCACTCGGTGACCCCGGACAGCCCAGCCCTCACCGACAAGGAACTCCACGCCAGGCTGGCGGAGGCCGTCGCCCAGGGCGTCACCGTCGGCTTCTCCACCAGCGGCCCGGCGCAGGCGGACGCCATCCGCGCCGCGCTCGCCGTGACCGTCGACGGTGAGCCCCTCTTCCGTACCGTCCAGTCGACGTACAACGCCCTGGAGACCTCCGCCGCCGCCGCACTCGCCGAGGCGCACGACGCCGGACTGACGGTGATCGTCAAGGAGGGCATGGCCAACGGCCGCCTCGCGGCTCCGCACGCCCCCGACCCGCTCAGGGCCGTCGCCGAGGAGACGGGCCTCGGCTGCGACGCGGTCGCTCTCGCCCTCGTCCTGCGGCAGCCGTGGGCCGGCGTCGTCCTCTCCGGCGCCGCCACCGTCAACCAACTCGCCTCCAACCTGCACGCGGCGGTCGTCGACCTCGACGACGACCAGCTGACCCGCCTCGCGGACCTCGTCGAGGACCCGCGGACGTACTGGGAGAAGCGCGGCAGCCTGCCCTGGCACTGAAAGGCGCCGGTGAGTGACCAGCCATGAGACGCCTATGCTCTCTATGAGACAGCAATGTCTCACGTGCGCTATGGTTGTCTCATGGCTGTCGATCGTGAGCATGTGCTGCGCAGCGCAGCCGCCCTGCTGACCCGTAAATCCACCGCGACCATGGACGAGGTCGCCAAGGCCGCCGGGATCAGCCGTGCCACGCTGCACCGCCACTTCGCCGGGCGCGACGCGCTCGTACGGGCGCTGGAGGCGCTCGGCATCGCGGAGTGCGAGGCGGCGCTGGACGCTGCCCGTCTGGCCGACGGCCCGGCGCGCGAGGCCGTACGACGGCTCGTGCGCGAGATCGAACCGGCCGCGGGCCTCCTCGCCTTCCTCTACACCGAGAACCAGCTGTTCGAGGGGGAGGGGCAGAACGAGGGCTGGACCCGGATCGACGACCGCGTCGCGACGCTCTTCAGGCGGGGCCAGGCGGCCGGCGAGTTCCGTATCGACCTCACCCCGGCCTGGCTCACCGAGGCGCTGTACGGCCTGCTGGCCTCCGGCGCCTGGGCGGTCTCGGAAGGCCGCGTGGCCTCCAAGGACTTCACCTTCATGATCGTCGAGCTGCTGCTCGGCGGCGCGCTGCGTCATCCCGAACACGCGCCACGTCATCCCGGACCCACGCCAGACCATCCCGGACACACGCCAGACCATCCCGAACGACCGAGAGAGGAATCATGACCAGCACCCTGCGGCCGGCCCGCGCGGCGGAGACGGAGAAGAGGCCGGGCCGCTGGCTCGCGCTCTCCGTCCTGGTGCTCGCCGTGCTGCTGGTGGCCGTCGACGCGACCGTCCTCGGCCTGGCGACCCCCTACATCAGCGAGGACCTGAAGCCCTCGGGCACCCAGCTCCTCTGGATCGGCGACGTCTACTCGTTCGTCATCGCGGGTCTGCTCGTCTCCGCCGGCAGCCTCGGCGACCGCGTCGGCCGCAAGAGGCTGCTGCTGATGGGCGCCACGGCGTTCGGCGCGATATCCGTGCTCAACGCGTACGCGACGACACCCGAGACGATGATCGTCGCCCGGGCGCTGCTCGGTGTCGCCGGCGCGACCCTGATGCCCGCCACCCTCGCCCTGATCCGCAACCTCTTCCACGACCCGCGCGAACGCAGCCTCGCCATCGGCATCTGGGGCGCCACCGCCTCCGCGGGCACGGCGGTCGGCCCGGTCGTCGGCGGCTTCCTGCTCGAACACTTCTGGTGGGGCTCGGTCTTCCTGATCAACCTGCCCGTGATGGCCGTCCTGGTCCTCGTCGGGATCAAGCTGCTGCCCGAATCACGCCACCCGAACCCGGGCCCCTGGGACCTGCCCAGCGTCGGCCTGTCGCTCGTAGGCATGATCGGTGTCGTCTACGCGGTGAAGGAGACCGCGGCCCACGGCCTCGACGGCAACGCACTCGCCGCCGGCCTCCTGGGTACCGCCGCACTGTTCGTCTTCGTACGCCGTCAGCTCACCCTGCCGCACCCGCTGCTGGACATGCGGCTGTTCCGCAACCGGGGCTTCTCCGGAGCGGTCCTCGCCGACCTGCTGACCATCCTCGGCCTGTCCGGCCTGGTCTTCTTCCTGTCGCAGTTCCTGCAACTCGTGCAGGGCAGGCGCCCGTTGGAGGCGGGCCTCGCCGAACTCCCGGCAGCCGTGGGCGCGGTGGTCGCCGGCCTGATCGCCGGAGCCGCCGCCCGCCGCCTCTCCGTCCGCTCCGTGGTGGCGGGCGGCCTCGCGGCCATCGGCGTGGCCCTGGGCCTGCTCACCCTGGTCGACCAGTCCACCGGCTACCCCCTGATCGGCGCCGCCCTGCTGATCGTCGGCATCGGCGCGGGCTTCTCCTTCACCGTCACCGCCGACGTCATCCTCTCCAGCGTTCCCAAGGAACAGGCCGGCGCGGCCTCAGCGGTCTCCGAAACGGCCTACGAACTGGGCGCCGCCCTCGGCATCGCGGTCCTGGGCTCGATCGTGACGGGTGTGTACCGCGACTTCACAGCCCCCGCGGGCACACCGTCCGGCGCCCACGAGTCCCTGGGCGGCGCGGTGGAGGCGGCGGCGACCATGCCGCCGGACGCGGGTCAGGCCCTGCTCGCGTCGGCCCGCGATTCCTTCGTCGACGGTCTGACGATCGCCGCCGGTGCGGGAGCGGCGGTCCTGCTGGCAACGGCGGCAGCGGCATGGTTCATGCTCCGCGGCCAACGGCTCGACAGCCGCCCTTGAGGGGCGCGGGGCTGTATCGATCTGCGGCTCCGCCGCGTGGGCGCGACAAGCCCCCACCGACCCGCACCCGACAAGCAACCGAAGTCCCCGGCACCCCCAAGCGGAGCGGCCCCGCGGAGCTACGCCGCTTCCTTGGCCTTGGACGCATACATGTCCACGTACTCCTGCCCCGACAACCGCATGACCTCGGCCATCACGGAATCGGTCACCGCCCGCAGCACATACCGGTCCCGGTCCATCCCCTCGTACCGGGAGAACTCCATCGCCTCACCGAAACGCACCGTCACCCGGTGCGGCCGGGGCAGCCCCGCACCCCCCGGCTGGATCTTGTCCGTCCCGATCATCGCGAAGGGAACGACCGGCGCCCCGGTCATCAACGTCAGCCGGGCGATCCCCGTACGCCCCCGGTACAGCCGCCCGTCGGGCGAACGCGTCCCCTCGGGGTAGATACCGAACACCTTGCCCTCGTCCAGCACCCGCCGTCCGGTCATCAGCGCGGCGACACCGCCCCGGCCGCCGTCGCGGTCGACGGGGATCATGCCGACCCCGGTGAAGAACCAGGCCATCAGACGGCCCTTGACGCCCTTTCCGGTGACGTACTCGTCCTTGCCGATGAAGAAGACCTGACGGTCGCAGACCAGCGGCAGGATCATCGAGTCGATGAAGGTCAGATGGTTGCCGGCGAGGATCACCGGACCGTCCCCCGGGATGTGCTCCGCGCCTTCCACCCGGGGGCGGAACATCAGGCGCATGATCGGTCCGAGCACTGCCTTGATGAGCACGAAGCGGGACAACTGGCCCTCCCATGTCAAGCGTTCCGGTACAAGTCTGTGCAGGTGAGGACGATACTCCCGGCCCACAGGGCGGCGCACATCGGGTTCACCGAGTGGATACCTACTGTTGACACACCTTTACCTGCGGTGACGCGCTGATGGCGGGTTGTCACCCGCTGCGACATGTGACGGACATCGCGTCGCCGAACAGATACTCCATCAACTTCTGCCTCCGGTGCGACATAAGGCGTCTTCCGCGTGTTCGGTCCCAGGTCTCCCGGCGGTCACCTCGGGACACCTACGATCGTCCCGCTTTGACAGGTGCGGGGCATCACGGTGGAGGAGCCGGTCATGGGGACGCAGGAGTCGCGGCAGTCGCAGGACTCGCAGGAGCAGGGACGCGCAACGGGCCGACGGGCGCTGCTCGGTGCCGCGGTGCTCGGCGCGGGCGGAGCGGTCCTCGGACTGCCGGGCGCGGCGAGAGCCGACGAGGCGAAGACGTACGGCAATTCGGGTGACGGCTTCCGGAGCCTGCCCGTTCCGACGGTCATCGCGCACCGCGGCGCCAGCGGCTACCGCCCGGAGCACACGCTCGGCTCGTACCAGCTCGCCCTCGACATGGGCGCGCACGTCATCGAGCAGGACCTCGTGCCCACCAAGGACGGCCATCTCGTATGCCGTCACGAGAACGACATCACCGGCACGACCGACGTCGCGGCCCATCCCGAGTTCGCGTCCCGGAAGACCACGAAGGTCGTCGACGGCGTCTCCTACACCGGCTGGTTCACCGAGGACTTCACCCTCGCCGAGCTGAAGACCCTGCGCGCCAAGGAGCGCATCCCGGGCAACCGCCAGGAGAACACGCTCTACGACGGCCGCTGGGAGGTGCCCTCCTTCGAGGAGGTGCTGCGCTGGGCCGACAGGGAGGGCAAGAAGCGGGGCCGGCGCATCTGGCTGCACGTCGAGACCAAGCACCCCACCTACTTCCGCAAGCTCGGCCTGGGCCTCGAGGAGCCGCTCGCCAAGCTGCTGCGCAAGTACAACCGCCACAGGAAGAACTCGCCCGTCTTCCTGCAGTCCTTCGAGCCGAGCAGCATCCAGCGCCTGAACCGCCTGGTCGACAGCCCCCTCGTCGTCCTGCTGTCGGGCGCCGCCACCCGCCCCTGGGACTTCGTCGAGGCCGGCGACCCGCGCACCGTCGCCGACCTGGTCAAGCCGGCCGGGCTCGCCTGGATGGCCACGTACGCCAACGGCATCGGCCCCACGCTCGACCTGATCATCCCGCGCGACTCCGGCGGCAGGCTCACCACGCCGACCACCCTCGTCGCCGACGCGCACGCCAAGGGCCTGATCCTGCACCCCTACACGATGCGCAACGAGAACACCTTCCTGCCCGCCGACTTCCGCAAGGGCACGGACCCCAACGCCTACGGCGACGCCTTCGCCGCGTTCAAGGTGTACTTCGACACCGGCATCGACGGCATCTTCACCGACAACCCGGACACGGGCCTGCTGGCCCACGCGGACTTCGTCAACGACTGAGACGGCCCGACCGTCGGGGGGACCGTGAGCACCGCGACCACGGCCCCGCGCGTCAACGGCCGAGCCCCGTCGCCCCGTTTGGGGTGACTCCCGTCCGCCCCGGCAACCCCTTGCCGGGGCGGCGGCGTCCCGGGGCATATGACCCACGACATGCTCGCCACCCTCCGCCCCCTGCTGGTCGCGGAGGTGTCGGCCGAGGCGTACGCGGCCGGTACCGACACGGGGGACCTGGAACAGGCGGTCTGGCTGCGCCTGCTGGAACGGCTCGACGCCGACGGCCCGCCCGCAGATCCCGAGAGCTGGCTGCGCAGCGCCGTCCGCTTCGAGGCCCGCCTCAGCCGACGCGCGGCCCGGACCGAACGCCCGTACGTCGACGAGCCCGTCGACGACCACGCGCCGGGTCCCGAACAGCAGGCCCTCACGGCCGCCCGCCGCCGCGCGCTCTACGCGGCCGTCCGCCGGCTCCCCGGCCGCTGCCCCCGTCTGCTCGCGGCTCTGCTGTCCCCGCAGGACCTCACATATCGCGAGATCGCGGGCGAGTTGGGTATCTCACAGGGCAGTCTCGGCCCGGAACGTTCCAGATGTCTGGGATGTCTTCGGCGATTGCTGACCGCGGAGGTTGCGGCGCGCGAACCGCGGGGATAGGAGTGAAGGACATCGGGTGAGCAGGTGAGCGGGAGGCGTGCACACATGGGCATGAGCGTGACCATCTCGGTGGCGACCGAGCAGGACGCCGAGCAGATCTTCAGGCTGCAGTACCTGTGCTTCCAGAGCGAGGCGGCACTGTACGGCAACTACCGCATCGATCCGCTCGTCCAGAGCCTCGACTCCGTCCGCGAAGAGGTCGCCTCGGACTGTGTGTTCGTGGCCCGGCTGGGCGACGAAGTGGTCGGCTCCGTGCGCGGCGCCCTCGACGACGACGGCACCGCCTCCATCGGCAAGCTCTGCGTCCACCCGCGCCTCCAGGGCCACGGCATCGGCGCGAGGCTGCTCCGCGCCGCCGAGTCGGCCCTCGCCGAGGAGCGCGGCGCCACCAAGTTCCGCCTCAGCGCGGGCCACCGCAGCGAGGGCAACCTGCGGCTGTACCGCCGGGTGGGGTACGAGACGGTCGGCACCAGTCAGGGTCAGGACGGTGTGCCGATGGTGGTGCTGGAGAAGCCGGCGGGGGCGTACGCGACGACGGCTTGACAGGGGCGCCCCTGAAAGGGGGCGCGGGGACTGCGCGACCAGCCACGACGAGCCCGCAGCCGCCTGACGGTCCTCAGGCGGCCTCCCCCCGTCGCGCACTCTTCCGCAGCCAGTACATCGCGGTGACCGGAAGAATCACGGGAATGAACAGGTACCCGATCCCGTAGTCCGACCACACCGTCTTGTCCGGGAACGCCGACGGCTCCACCAGCGTCCACGTACCCACGATCAGCACGCCCGCCAGTTCCACCGCACAACAGATCCGCGCCGCCTTCCGGGCGAACTCCCCGCCCCGCACCAGCGAGTACGTGATGAAGCCGTACACGACACCCGCCACCGCCGACAGCGAATAGGCGAGCGGCGCGTGCTCGAACTCGGTCGAGATCTGCACGACGGAACGCGACACCGCCCCGACGACCATCACGCCGTACAGCCACACCAGCAGCATCCCCGGGCCGCTGATGAGCCGCGCCCGCTTGGTCTCCCGCTGTGCGCGATCCGTGGCGGACACGTCAGCCTCCCCAGATGTCATAGAGCCGCACCTGCAGGACGGCGAGCACCACACCACCCGCCGCGACGGTCACGCTGCCCCAGCGCGTGCGCTCCGCCAGCGACATGAACCCGGTCACCGGGACACAGGCGAACGCCCCGAGGAGGTAGGAGACGAAGATCGTGGTCCCCTGCTCCGGCTGCTGCCCGCGCGCCAACTGCGCGATCCCGACGACCAGTTGGACGAGAGCCAGCACCGACACCACAGCCATGCCGATGAAGTGCCAGTCCTTGGTCGGCTGATCGCGGTAGGCGGCCCAGCCGCACCAGGCGGCGAGCAGGAGCGCGGCGACGGCGGTCGTCACCGTCAGGGCAACAAGCATGCCGCGACCCTATTACGGCTCAAAAGCCCCGCCGCGCCCGGCCCCGGGCCCGGAAACCCGCGGGCGGCCCATCGTGGCCTCGGCCACAGTGGTGGGTGGCCACATGGCGGACAGCATCGGTCCGCACCTGCGGAAATGCCCGCCCGACCGTCCGCTATACGGACAGCCCTCGCTCGCCTGCGCCATACATCTGCTTTACTGATCTCATGACCACGACGAGCTACCGCACCCTTGCGACCGAGGCGACCATGACGCCCGGTGCTCGTTGTATGTGTCGAATGTGCGCCTTCTAGAGGGCCCCGTACGCCGTTCCGCGTAGCGGACCGAGCTTCCCCGCGCACATGTTCTCCCCCGGTTCCCTCGCCACCGCGAGAACCGTGTCGCGTCCCTGACCGCTTGCACCTCTGCCCGGGCACACCCACGCCCGCGCACTCGACAGTGACGGAAACCCAGTGATCACCACATCGGGCCTGACCAAGGTCTACCGCGGTCGTGGCCGCGAGACCATCGCACTCGACGGCGTCGATCTGCACGTACGCGAGGGTGAGGTGTACGGCGTGATCGGCCAGTCCGGCGCCGGCAAGTCCTCGCTCATCCGCTGCGTCAACCTCCTCGAACGCCCCACCTCCGGAACCGTGACCGTGGCGGGCCAGGACCTGACCGCCCTGGCCGGTCAAGGCCCCCGCGCCGGCCGGGAACTCCGCCGCGCGCGCAGCCGTATCGGCATGGTCTTCCAGCACTTCAACCTGCTGTCCTCCCGCACGGTCCAGGACAACGTCGAGCTGCCGCTCGAGATCCTCGGCACGTCGGGCAAGGAGCGCTCCCGCAAGGCGCTGGAGCTGCTCGACCTCGTCGGTCTGGCCGACAAGGCGAAGGCCTATCCGGCCCAGCTCTCCGGAGGCCAGAAGCAGCGCGTCGGCATCGCCCGCGCGCTGGCCGGCGACCCGAAGGTGCTCCTCTCCGACGAGGCCACCAGCGCCCTCGACCCGGAGACCACCCGCTCGATCCTCCAACTGCTGCGCGACCTGAACCGGCAGCTGGGCCTGACCGTCCTGCTCATCACGCACGAGATGGACGTCGTCAAGACGATCTGCGACTCGGCCGCCCTCATGGACAAGGGCCGTGTCGTCGAGTCCGGCACGGTCAGCGAACTGCTCGCCACCCCCGGCTCCGAACTGGCCTCCGCCCTCTTCCCGGTGGGCGGCGAGGCCTCCGGCGCCGACCGCACCGTCCTCGACGTCACCTTCCAGGGCGAGGCGGCCACCCAGCCGGTCATCTCGCAGCTGTCCCGCACGTACAACATCGACATCTCGATCCTCGGCGCCGCCATCGACACCGTCGGCGGCCTCCAGATCGGCCGGATGCGCATCGAACTGCCCGGCCGCTACGAGGAGAACGTGGTCCCCGTCGGCTTCCTGCGCGAACAGGGCCTGCGGATCGACGTGGTCGACCCGGACGCCCAGACGTCCACGCCGGTGAAGGAAGGCGCCAAGTGACCTGGACCGAGACGCGCCCGCTGCTGGAGCAGGCCTGTTGGGACACCCTCTACATGGTCGGCTGGTCCACCCTCATCGCCGTCGCGGGTGGCCTCCCGCTCGGCATCCTGCTCGTCCTCACGGACCGGGGCGGCCTGCTGCAGAACGTCCTCGCCAACAAGGTCATCGGGCAGATCGTGAACATCGCCCGCTCGATGCCCTTCATCATCCTGATGGTCGCGCTGATGGAGTTCACCCGCTGGGTCACCGGCTCGACCATCGGCCGCGAGGCCGCGATCGTGCCGCTCGCCATCGGCGCGATCCCGTTCTTCGCACGCCTCGTCGAGACGGCCGTCCGCGAAGTGGACCACGGGCTCGTCGAGGCCGTGCAGGCCATGGGCGGCAACACCTGGACCGTCGTCCGCAAGGTCCTCGTCCCGGAGTCCCTGCCCTCGCTGATCTCCTCCGCCACCACGACGATCGTCGCCCTCATCGGCTACTCGGCCATGGCCGGCACCGTCGGCGCCGGCGGCCTCGGCGACATCGCCATCCGGTACGGCTACCAGCGCTTCGAGACCGAACTGATGTGGATCACCGTGGCGGTCCTCGCGGTCGTCATCTCCGTCATCCAGTTCGCCGGCGACTACGCCGCCCGCGCCCTGCACCGGCGCGGCGGCCGCTCCGGAGCCGCACCGAGGCTCCGACTCCTGAAGGCCGGGCCCACCGTGCCCGAGGTCACCAAGGCCTAGCCGTACCCGAGGCCCAGCCCGTCTCGGAGGCACCCCAAGGTCTCCCGTCCCACCCAAGACGGGATCGCTCCACCCAAAAGGAAAGGCACTTTTCGTGCGTAACACCGCCAAGCTCACCACCGCCGCACTGGCCGCAGGAGCCCTCACCCTCGGGCTCACCGCCTGCGACGCGGGCCAGGACTCCGCCTCCGACACGAGCGGCCCGCTGGTCGTCGCCGCCAGCCCGACCCCGCACGCCGAGATCCTCACCTATGTGAAGGACAACCTGGCGAAGGACGCGGGCCTCGACCTGGAGGTCAAGGAGTTCACCGACTACCTCACGCCGAACACGGCGACCGAGGACGGGTCCGTGGACGCCAACTACTTCCAGAACCAGCCGTACCTGGACGACTTCAACAAGAAGCGGGGCACCCACATCGTCCCCGTCGTCACGGTCCACCTGGAGCCGCTCGGCCTCTACTCGAACAAGGTCAAGAGCGCCGACGCCCTCAAGAGCGGCGCCACCGTCGCCATCCCCAACGACACCGTCAACGAGGCACGTGCCCTCAAGCTCCTCGACGCGAACGGGATCATCACGCTCAAGGACGGCGTGGGCACCGAGGCGACCCCCGCGGACATCACCGACAACCCGAAGAAGCTCGAGTTCAAGGAGTTGGAGGCCGCCCAGACCGCGCGCTCCCTGGACGACGTCGACGCCGCGGTGATCAACGGCAACTACGCCCTGGAGTCCGACCTCTCACCCGCCGACGACGCTCTCGCCGTCGAGCCCGCCAAGGACAACCCGAACGGCAACTTCCTCGCCGTCAAGGAGGGGCACGAGGACGACCCGCGCGTCGAGAAGCTCGCCAAGCTGCTCACCTCCGCCGAGGTCAGGAAGTTCATCGAGGACAAGTGGAGCAACGGCTCCGTCCTCCCGTCCTTCTGACCGTCCTTCTGGCCGCCCTTCCGACCGGCCTTCGCGGCCGACGGCACGTATACGGCGTATCGCCACGCACGGGGTCCACTCGCTCACCGCGGGTGGGCCCCGTGGTGCGATTCAGTGCTTTCATGCTGCATGCTGGGCAGTTCAGCAGGCCCTCACAGCTTTCGAAGGTTACGGAGCGGCGCATGACGAACACCTTCCCCGACATCTCCATCAGCACGGAGCGGTTGGTTCTGCGCCCGTTCGACGAGGACGACATCCAGGCGCTCACCGAGATGATGAACGACGAGCAGGTGATGGCCTGGACGGACGTCCCGCAGCCCTTCACCGAACGCGGGGCGCGTACCTGGATCACGGAGTACGCGCCCACCGAACGCACCTCGGGACGCGGCATCGACCTCGCCGTCACCGAGTTCCTCACCCAGCGCCTGGTCGGCGTCATCCAGCTGACCAGGACGAACTGGCACGTACGGTCCACGGAACTGTCATACGTCGTCGCCCCCTGGGCGCGCGGCGAGGGTTACGCCTCCGAAGCCGCCCTCGCGACCGCCCAATGGCTGTTCCGCGAGCAGAAGTTCGAGCGCATCGAACTGCGCACCGCCGCCGACAACACCGCCTCCCAGCAGGTCGCGCAGAAGATCGGCTGTATCAGCGAGGGCGTGCTGCGCAACGCCTGCATAGCCCGGACCCGCACCGCCGAGGACAGCTGGACCGAGGTCCGCACCGACTTCATCGTCTGGAGCCTCCTGCCGGAGGACATCGAGGGCGTCAGCGAGGAACTGGCCGACAGTGGTGGTTTCGGCTCCTACTCGGACTGGAACTGAACAACCCACGGGCACGCGCACGGCCGCCGCCCGGCCGCCGGGGCCCTCCGCGTCACCAGGTACTCTCACGGGACCCCGAGCGGGCAATCCCGACGACCTGCGAAGACCCTCTGGAGACTGACGACGATGGCCGACCGGGTCACGGTGATCGGCTGGGACGGCTCCCCCCTGACCGCCGCGGCGCGCTCCGCCCTCGCCGCCGCCACACTGGTCGCCGGCGCGGCCCACCATCTGGCGCTGCCCGAAGTGCCCCCGGCCGCCGAACGCATCCGGCTCGGCAGCGTCGCCCTCGCCGCCCGCCGCATCGCCGCCCACCGAGGCACCGCCGTCGTCTTCGCCGACGGCGACCCGGGCTTCTTCGGAGTCGTCCGCACCCTCAGGTCCCCCGAGTTCGGCCTGGAGGTCGAGGTCGTCCCCGGCGTCTCCGCCGTGGCCGCCGCCTTCGCCCGCGCGGGCATGCCCTGGGACGACGCACAGGTGGTCGTCGCCAACGGCCGTACGCTGCGCCGCGCGGTGAACGTCTGCCGCGCCCACACCAAGGTCGCCGTCCTCACCTCACCCGGCGCCGGACCCGCCGAACTCGGCCTCCTCCTCGACGGAGTTCACCGCACCTTCGTCATCTGCGAGGAACTCGGCACCGCACGCGAACGCGTCACCGTCGTCACCTCCGACAAGGCCGTCGACCACACCTGGCGCGACCCCAACCTCGTCATCGTCATCGGCGGTCCCGTCACCGCGGGCGAGGGCGGCGGCTGGCTCGCCGGCCGCGCCCCCGGCACCGGACCGCGCGGCTGGGCCCTGCCCTCCGACGTCTACGGCGGCGCCATGGGCGAGGGCGAGGCCGAACTGCTGCGCTCCTCCCAACTCGCCCTCCTGGGACCACGCGTGGGCGACCTGGTGTGGGACATCGGCTCCGGCAGCGGCGCCTTCGCCACCGAGGCCGCCCGCTGCGGCGCCGCCGTCATCGCCGTCGACCGCGACCCCGAGGCCTGCGGCCGTACGACCTTCGCCGCCCGCCGCTTCGGCGTCCAGCTCCAAGTGGTGCACGGCGCCGCCCCGCACATCCTGGAGAACCTGCCCGAACCCGACGTCGTACGCGTCGGCGGCGGGGGAGCGGCGGTGGTCTCCGCCGTCGCCGACCGCCGCCCGCAGCGCATCGTCACCCACGCCCTGACCCGCCCCGCCGCCGAGCGCGTCGGACGGGACCTGACCGAGCACGGATACGAGGTCAAGTGCGACTTCGTGCAGTCCGTCGAACTCGATACAAGGGTGTGGACGGAGCGGGAACGAAGTGTCGCCTTCCTGCTCAGCGGGACCTTGCCCGAACGTTCCCTGTGATCCGGTTGTCGTACCGGCGCGGTAGGCTGGCCGACCGTCGTACCGCATGTGGACACCCGGCACTTCGTCGGTCAATGTCCTAAAAACGCGCCCGATTTGAGGGTGTGTGTGGTACGGCGGAACGGGGAGGACGCGCAACGTGGCGCAGTCCACAGCGGACCGTCGCGGATCAAGCTGTCGCGACGGGGGGACGACCGCGACAATGGCCATTCAATGGCTTTGTCGACATGCAGGCGGGTCGTCACGTGCCGCTGGGCACGCACGCTCGTTCTCCACAGTGGGGCGGTAGGTGCGCCGTCCCGGGCCAGCTGGCATGGAGGCACTAACCGATGGGCGAGGGGTACGCATGACCGACACCGGCCAGGTCCCGGGCGAGGGACAGCCGGAGAGCGCAGGCACGGTGGAGCAGCCGGGCGTCCCTGCGCCGGGTGCGTACACCTACCTCTCCGAGACCGCCGCCGAGGACGAAGACCTTCTGCTTCCGGGCGCCCAGGGCGCGTGGGGCAACGAAATGCCGCCGCCCGCCCCCGAGCCCGTCGTCCAGGTCGTCCACGAGCCGGGCCCGCACGAGATGTCCGGCCGGGACAGCGGCTCGCACGACCTCAGCGCCGTCCGCACTCCCGTGGCGACCCCCGTCCCGCAGCCGCCGGTGGCCCGCCGCCCGCTGCACCTCGGCCCGCCCACCCCCGACGCCTCCGCCAGCCCGGTCCGCTCTCTCGCCGACCGCGGTCCGGCGGGCGCTCCCGTCCCGCCCAGCGCCGCACGCCCGTCCGGCCCGCCCACCACCGGGCCCGAGTACCTCGACGTGCCCCCGCAGCCCGTGTCGCAGTGGGTCGGCGCACCGGCTCAGACCGCGCCCGCACCGGCAGTGGCCGCCGAGGGCACGGCTGCAGAAACGGTCGTTCCGCAGGAGGAGCAGGTTTCCGTGGCCGTCGCGGAGGCGTCCCTCGCAGCGGAGGCTCCGCAGGTCGCGGCACCGGAGGAGATCCAGGACCTGGAGGCCCTCCACCAGGCCCAGGATGCCGCCTACGCCCTGGCCCAGGAAGCGGCGGCCGCCCAGTTCCGGAGCCCGGAAGCCGTGGGGACCCCGATCGCCGCCCAGCTGCAGACCCCGGAGGCGGCCGAGGCCCCGGCCGCCGTCGAGCCTGAGGCCCCGGAGGCAGCCGAGGCTCCCGCCGTCGAGCAGGCCGAGGCTCCGGGGGCCGCTGAGACTCCGGCTGCCGTAGAGGCCGAGGCTCCGGAGGCGGTCGAAGCGCCGGTTCAGGCCCCGGCGGAGGCGCAGGTGTCGGGCGATGCGCAGGCTGCTGTCCAGACACAGGCTCCGGAGACGGCTGAAGCCCCGGACCCGGACCAGACCCCGGCCCCGGAGGCGGCTGCGGAGCCCCCCGCGACGCCCGAGCCCGCCGAGGTCGCGGCCGTCGTGGAGGCCGCGCAGGCTCCGCAGACCGAGACACCGCAGGACCCCGAGCCCGTGGAAACGACACCCGACGCGCAAGCTCCTGAGGTGCAGGCCCCCGTGGTGCGGGCCCCCGAGGCGCAGGCCCCCGGGGAGGTCGCGCCCGGCGCCCCGGCCGCGCAGGTGCCGGACGCGACGCCCTTCCCTCCGGCCGCCCAGGGCCCCGAGCCGGTCCCGGCCCAGGTGGTCGCCGAGGCCCAGGAGGGCCCCCAGGTACCGCAGGAGCCCGAGCAGGGCGCGGAGCCCGCCGACGCGTCCGTACCGGCCCAGACCGTCGAGGCCGACGTGCCGCCCCCGGCCGCCGAGCCGGGCACGCTGCCGCAGACCGGGACCGGGACCGGGACCGGGACCGAGACCGAGACCGTAGTGCCGGCGCAGGCCGAGGCGCCGTCCGCGGTGGAGGACGCCGAGCAGGTGGCCGCCGCCGCCGCCGAGGAGGCCGGGGCCGCCGCCGAGGAACAGTCGCCGACCGCTGTGACCGACGAGCAGGCTGCCACCGGCGTCACGGACCCCCAGCTCGCGACCGCCGCGCCGGCCGGCGAGAGCGTTGCCGCGTCCCCTGCCGAGCCGGCCGCCGACGCCGTACCGGACCCCCCGCAGGACACCGAGCCCGCGCAAGCCGCGCAGGAGTCGGCGGAGGCGCCGGTCGCCGAGGCACCGCAGCCGACGGAGGCCGGGCCGGGCGAGGCCCAGACGCCGGAGGCCCCGGTGGCGGAGGCCGCGCAGCCCGAGGCCGTCGCCGAGGAGGCCCAGCCCCTGGAGGCCGCCCAGCCGGAGCCGCAGTCCGCCGCCCAGGGCCCGCAGGTCACCGAGCCGGTCGCGCCCGCCGCTGACGCGACAAACCAGGAGCAGGACCAGGAGCAGGACCAGGCCGCGGGGGAGCAGGACACCGACCCCACCTCCCAGCCGGAGGGCGCACAGCCGCCCGTGGCCGAGGCCGGCGTCGAAGCCCAGGTCACCGAGGTGAACGCGGCGGACGAGCGGGCCGACAGCGCGGACACCGCCCAGGAGCCGACGCCCGCCGGCCAGCTGACCGGCGAGGCCTCGGCACCGGCGGCACCCGCCGATCCGGCAGCCGTGGACCCCGAGGCCGGGAACCCCGCAGCCGTGGCACCCCCCGTCACCGAGGCCCCGGCGCCCGTGCCCTCCCAGATCGACGCCCCTCAGGGTGCCGTCGTCCAGAGCCTGGCCGAGCCGTCCGCTGACGCCCCGCTCGCGGACGCACCCGAAGAGCCCCGGACCGAGCCCGAGGCCGAGACCGACCAGCCACTGGGCCAGTTCGTGCCCGTGGACGGCTCGGTCCCGACCGCCCCGCACGCCGCCCCCGCCCCGCCCCAGGGGATGACGGTGGCCGCGGACGATCAGCGGACCCCTGTCGCCGCCGAGTTCCCGGCGGCCGAAGGACAGGCAGAGGCCGCCGAGGAGGCACCGGAGCCGGAGGCGCCGGCCGAGCCCGTCGCCACCGTCCCCGCGCCCCGGGGCTCCGAGGCCGAGACGATCGTCGTACCGCGTCCGCCGGCGGCGGCCGACGCGGACCCCGAGGTCGTCCAGAACGCGGAGGACCTGGACACCAGGGCCGCCGATCAGGAAGACAGCGAAACAGCAGCGGTGGAAGCAGTAGCAGCAGCCGAAGAGAGCGCGGCCCCGGTGGAAGAAGCACCCGAAGACGTCCGGGACGAAGTACGGCGGCCCACGGGCCCGGCCGCGCCCCCCTACGACGACGCCGAGCGCGATGCCGTCCTCAAGGTCATGCGCGAGCGCCGTGACATCCGCAACGGCTTCCGCGGCGACCCGATCCCGCACGACGTGTTGCTCCGTGTCCTGGAGGCCGCCCACACGGCGCCCTCCGTCGGCCACTCGCAGCCCTGGGACTTCGTCGTCATCCGCTCGGCCGAGACCCGCCGCACGATGCACGAACTCGCCCAGCGCCAGCGCGAGGCGTACGCGAAGTCGCTGCCCAAGGGGCGGGCGAAGCAGTTCAAGGAACTGAAGATCGAGGCCATCCTCGACACCCCGGTGAACATCGTCGTCACCGCCGACCCGACCCGGGGCGGCCGCCACACCCTGGGCCGCCACACCCAGCCGCAGATGGCGCCGTATTCCTCCGCGCTCGCGGTCGAGAACCTCTGGCTCGCGGCCCGCGCCGAGGGCCTCGGCGTCGGCTGGGTCAGCTTCTTCGACGAGCGCGAGATGGTCCGCGCCCTCGGCCTGCCTGAGCACCTGGAGGTCGTGGCGTACCTGTGCGTCGGGTACGTCGACGAGTTCCCGGAGGAGCCCGAGCTGATGCAGGCGGGCTGGGCCAAGCGCCGCCCGCTGTCCTGGGTCGTCCACGAGGAGACGTACGGCCGCCGCGCCCTGCCCGGGGCCGAGCCGCACGACCTGCTGGCCGAGACCGTCGCCGGTATCCGCCCGCTGGACGCCAAGGCGCTCGGCGAGGCCTGGGAGCGCCAGAAGCGCATGACCAAGCCGGCCGGCGCGCTCGGCATGCTGGAGATCATCTCCGCCCAGCTGTCCGGGCTGTCCCGCCAGTGCCCGCCGCCGATCCCGGAGCCCGCGGCGGTCGCGATCTTCGCGGGTGACCACGGCGTCCACGCCCAGGGCGTCACCCCCTGGCCGCAGGAGGTGACGGCCCAGATGGTCGCCAACTTCCTCGGCGGGGGAGCGGTCTGCAACGCCTTCGCCACCCAGGTCGGCGCCGAGGTCTGCGTCGTGGACGTCGGCGTGGCCGCCGACCTCCCCGCGACCCCGGGTCTGCTGCCGCGCAAGGTCCGCGCCGGCACGTCCGACATGACCACCGGTCCTGCGATGACCCGCGAGGAGGCCAAGCAGGCCATCGAGGTGGGCATCGAGACGGCCCGCGACCTGGTGGCGGCCGGCAACAAGGCCCTCCTCACGGGCGAGATGGGCATCGCCAACACCACGGCGTCCGCCGCCCTGATCGCCGTGTTCACGGGCGCCGACCCCGCCGAGGTCACCGGCCGGGGCACCGGCATCAACGACGAGACCCTCGCCCGCAAGACGGAGGTCGTCCGCCGAGCCATCGAGCTCCACCAGCCGGACCCGGCCGACCCCATCGGCGTCCTGGCCGCGATCGGCGGCTTCGAACACGCCGCCATCGTCGGCCTCCTGCTGGGCGGCGCCTCCCTCCGTACGCCGGTCATCCTCGACGGCGTCAGCGCCGGCGCCGCCGCCCTGGTGGCCCGCGCCATCGCCCCCGAGGTCCTCGCCGCGTGCATCGCCGGGCACCGCAGCGCCGAGCCGGGCCACGTGGCAGCCCTCCAGAAGCTGGGCCTCCGTCCCCTGGTCGACCTCGACCTCCGCCTCGGCGAGGGCACCGGCGCCCTGCTCGCCCTCCCGGTCGTCCAGAGCGCGGCAAGAGCGATGCACGAGGTGGCGACGTTCGATTCGGCGGGGGTGACCGAGAAGTAGGCGAGGGGGCGCGGGGTGCCTGGTGACCCGGGCGCGGTTGTGGGCAGTCGTTCCGCAGGGACGACGGGGGCACCTCCCGCTCGAGCGAAGCCGAGAGTGGGGAGGGTGGGCACAACCGCCCACGGACGTTCAGTCGGCAACGGCGCTCAGCCACTGGACCAGCAAGCCGCCCATCCGACCCGCACTCTAGAATTCCGCACGTCAGAGGCGCTCCAGAGTCGCAGCGCACCTCACCCGCACAAAGCCCCGCAGGGAGCCGCACCCTCATGGCCGAACACCCCGCCTACCCCGTAGGCCTCCGCCTCACCGGCCGCCGAGTGGTCGTCATCGGCGGCGGCCAGGTCGCCCAACGCCGCCTCCCCGCCCTCATCGCGGCCGGCGCCGACATCCTCCTCGTCTCCCCGTCGGCCACCCCCTCCGTGGAGGCGATGGCCGACGCGGGCGAGCTGACCTGGGAGAAGCGCAGGTACGCGGAAGGCGACCTCGCCGAGGCCTGGTACGTCCTGATCGCCACCGGCGACCCGGAGGCGAACGCACGCGCGTCGGCCGAGGCGGAACGGCACCGCATCTGGTGCGTCCGCTCCGACAACGCCGAGGAGGCCACCGCCTGGACCCCGGCGACGGGCCACAGCGAGGGCGTCACGGTCGCCGTCCTCACGGCCAACGCCCAGGGGCGCGACCCCCGCCACACCGCCGCCATCCGCGACGCGGTCGTCGAGGGCCTGCGCGACGGCACCCTCGTCGCCCCCCACCACCGCACCCGCGCCCCCGGCGTCGCCCTCGTCGGCGGCGGCCCCGGCGACCCGGACCTGATCACCGTGCGCGGCCGCCGCCTCCTCGCCCAGGCCGACGTCGTCATCGCCGACCGCCTCGGCCCGCGCGACCTCCTCGCCGAACTCCCGCCGCACGTCGAGGTGATCGACGCGGCGAAGATCCCGTACGGCCGTTTCATGGCCCAGGAGGCGATCAACAACGCGCTGATCGAGCACGCGAAGCAGGGCAAGTCGGTCGTGCGACTCAAGGGCGGCGACCCGTATGTCTTCGGCCGTGGCATGGAGGAACTGCACGCGCTCGCCGAAGCCGGCATCCCCTGCACGGTCGTTCCCGGCATCTCCAGCTCGATCTCCGTTCCGAGCGCGGCCGGCATCCCGGTCACCCACCGGGGCGTCGCCCACGAGTTCACCGTGGTCAGCGGCCATGTGGCCCCCGACGACGAGCGCTCCCTGGTCGACTGGCCCGCCCTCGCCCGGCTGACCGGCACGCTCGTGATCCTCATGGGCGTCGACAAGATCGGCCGCATCGCCGAGACCCTGGTGGCGAACGGCAAGTCCCCCGACACCCCGCTCGCCCTGATCCAGGAGGGCACCACGGCGGCCCAGCGCCGGGTCGACGCCACCCTCGCCACGGTCGCCGACGTCGTGCGTACACAGGAGGTCAAGCCGCCGGCGGTCATCGTCATCGGCGACGTCGTGAAGGTGGGTCCCGGGGCGAACGCCTGATTCCGTTCGGGGGCGCCGGATCCCACACCGTAACCACGGGTAACACAACCCGTCCCAAGCCGTTGGCACCACACCCAGGACAAGGCAGTATCACCCTGTGGCCGATCTCATCACCGTTGAGGACCCCGACGACCCGCGCCTGCGCGACTACACCGGCCTGACCGACGTGGAGCTGCGCCGCAGGCGCGAACCCGCCGAGGGCCTGTTCATCGCCGAGGGCGAGAAGGTCATCCGACGGGCCAAGGAAGCCGGCTACGAGATGCGCTCGATGCTGCTCTCCGCCAAGTGGGTCGACGTCATGCGCGACGTCATCGACGAACTCCCGGCCCCCGTCTACGCGGTCAGCCCGGAACTCGCCGAACAGGTCACCGGCTATCACGTGCACCGCGGCGCCCTCGCCTCCATGCAGCGCAAGCCCCTGCCGACGGCGGACCAACTCCTGGGCGCCGCCCGCCGGGTCGTGATCATGGAGTCGGTCAACGACCACACCAACATCGGCGCGATCTTCCGCTCGGCCGCCGCCCTCGGCATGGACGCGGTCCTGCTCTCCCCGGACTGCGCCGACCCGCTCTACCGCCGCAGCGTCAAGGTCTCCATGGGCGCGGTCTTCTCGGTCCCGTACGCCCGTCTGGAGACCTGGCCCAAGGGCCTCGACGCGGTCCGCGACGCCGGCTTCACCCTGCTCGCCCTCACCCCGGACGAGAAGGCGAAGCCGCTCGACGAGGCCGCCCCGCACCGCATGGACCGCGTGGCCCTCATGCTCGGCGCCGAGGGCGACGGCCTCTCCACCAAGGCCCTCATGTCCGCCGACGAATGGGTCCGCATCCCCATGGCCCACGGCGTCGACTCCCTCAACGTGGGCGCGGCGGCAGCGGTCGCCTTCTACGCGGTGGCGACGGGACGCCCACACCTCTGAAAGGGGCCGGCCTGTCAGAGGCACCGGGAACCGTGCGACGAGCCCCGTCGAACCCGCGGCGAAAAACCGAGCCGCAGTCCCGAGCTCTGCCTCTCGACGTCCTTGTCACCGGCCGACCGTCAGCCGCCGTCCAACTCCACGAACGACCGCTCCTGCCGGGGGCCCCCGTCCCCACCGAGCCCCCGCGAGGGACCCTGACACCCCTGCGCCGTAGCGATGCCGAGTGCCGCGAGCAGCGTCACCACGACGAACACCACAAGCCGCTGCCGCAACAGCCGAGGATTGGCGGGCCGCCGCCCCGTCCCGTTGGTCCGCGGCCCCGGCCGCCCCGCACCCCCGCGCGGCGCGGGCCGCTTCCCGGATCCGGTGGTGTTGCGAGACGGCGCGGGCCGCGCACCGGGCCGTGAGCCACCGCCGGTCCGCGCACCGGCCCCGCCCGTACGGGAACCGTTTCGGGGCAGCGGCGTACCCGGCGCCCCCGACCTGCCCGGCTGTGTCCCACGGGTCTCCGGCGGCTGCCGCAAGGTGCGCTGCTCGACGTACTGCTCCGCGAGCCGCCCGGAGGGCCGGTCCTGATCCGTACGCGGCGCGGGCGGCCGGACGTCCGACAGCCCCTGCGCCTCACGGGCGGCGATCTCCTTGAGCCGCAGCGACAGCTGCAGCGTGCTGGGCCGCTCCTCCGGGTCCTTCGCCAGACAGGCGCGGACGAGCGGGGCGAGCGCGTCGGGCACTCCGCGCAGCTGCGCCTCCTCGTGCACCACCCGGTAGAGCATGACCTCCGAACTGCCGTGTCCGAAGGGCGAGTCGGAGGTCGCCGCGTAGGCGAGCGTGGCCCCCAGGGAGAAGACGTCCGTCGCCGGCGTGACGGTGGCCCCGCGCACCTGTTCGGGCGCGAGGAAGCCGGGCGAACCCACGGCCGTACCGACATGGGTCAGGGTCGAGGCCCCGGTCGCCCACGCGATACCGAAGTCGATGATCCGCGGCCCCTTCGGGGACAGCAGGATGTTGGACGGCTTCAGATCACGGTGTACGACACCGGCCTCGTGGACGGCCACCAGACCCTCGGAGAGGGCGGCACCGACGGCGGCCACGTCGGCGGCCGACATGGGCCCCTCCTCGGCGACCTTGTCGTGCAGCGAGGGCCCCGGCACGTACTGCGTGGCGAACCACGGCCGCTCCGCCTCCAGGTCGGCGGCCACCAGCCGGGCCGTGCATCCGCCCCTGATCCGCCGCGCGGCCGACACCTCGCGCGCGAACCGCGATCTGAACTCCTGATCCTCCGCCAGATCCGGCCGGATCACCTTCAGCGCGACTCGCTGTCCACGCCGGTCGGAGCCCAGGTAGACAACGCCCATCCCGCCCGCGCCGAGCCGTCTGTGGATCCTGAACGAGCCGACGACGCGCGGGTCCTCGCGCCTCAGGCGCATCATCGCCATGTTCATCCCCGCTGCCCGTTCCGTCTGACGAGCCACAGCTTACGTTTCCACGGCCGGGCGTGCGCAGAGGCCGCGCCCTCACGACCCGATCGATTGTCAGTGCCGGGTGGGAGACTTGAAGGGTGGTCAGGGAACAGCAGTTCGGGCAGGTGTTGGGCCACCTGTGATCCCAACCGCCCACCACCGAAGGGGGATTGAACCCGTGAAGGGTGACCGTGTGGAGATAGTCGTGGATGCCGGGGACACGACGCGCACCTACGAGGTGATCGCGAGCAGGGCCGGCCGCCGGGTGGAGACGGCGGTAAGGCGAGGTGTCGTGGAAGTGAGCGAAGTCACCCGAAACGGCTCCGTGGTACGAACGGCAAGGTTCATGGCGAACCGCGTGCTGGCGCTGGTGGAACAGCCGGTTCCCCGCGAGGACGGGTCGGAGCGCAACCCGTAGCAGAAGGGGCAGACCGGGCGTCCCCTCCGGGAAGACCCCGAGACCTAGGACCTCGTCTCCACCCTGGGGAGTACGTCGCAGGTCATCGCTCATCCTCGGGGAGGCCCGGCAAGCGGTACGAGGGCATGACGACCCAGACGCGCCACACGCCTAGATTTGAGGTCAAGCGGCGGGTGCAGCACTCGTCCCCCGAGGTCAGACACCCGCCGCTGCCAACAAGAGCAAGACCGACGAGAACAGTCAGGAGGAGGGACCATGGCCTACACGGCACCGCGGACCGAGATCCGCACACGGGAGCGCAGGGCGTTCACCGCCGACCGCCGTCCGGGCCGTCGTCACCCCTTGGTGGCGACCGCGATGGTCCTCCCCCTGGCGGCCCTGCTCGTGTACGCCTTCGGTGGCTGGGATGCAGTGGTCACACAAGCGTCGTCCGTGGGTGTGATGCTGGGGCGCTGAGCGGCGACCCCAGGCCCGGAAGAGCGGTCCGGGCGGGGACATCCACCCATGAAACCCCGTGGGGACGGGGGTGCGGCGGACGGCAAATAAACGCCCGCGCAGCTGGGGAGCTGCGCGGGCGTTGTCTTTTTGCGCCCGAACCGGCGCCTCGCAACCGCCGAGCAGTGGAACCTCCCCGGCCGGCCCCAGCGCACGGCCCCGGTCCGCGTAGGCTCGAGCTCGGCGCCGTACGACCACGCAGGGGGACCCATGACCGCCACCGCCGACGCAGCCGTACTCCCGGCCCTCAAGGCCAAGGTACGAAGCACGGCCCACCCCGCGTCCGCCCCCTGCTCCCACCCCGACACGGTCCTCGCGGAACGCGCGGACGGCACGGTCGTCCGCCACGCCGACACCGTCGCCAAGGCCCACGCCCCCGATACGGATCCCACCCACCTGACCCTCCGTCTGACCGTCGCCGCCACCGACCCGGACACCTTCCTCGCCCCCCTCCACCCCACCCCGACCCCCCTCCACGGGCGCCTCGTCACGTTCTGGCCGTACGGCACCCCGGTCGACCCCGAAGCCCCGGAGCACGCCCCCTGGGAAGAGGCGGCCACCCTCCTGGCCCGCCTCCACCAGCAGCCCGCACCCGCCGGCCTGCCTCCGATGCGAGGCCCGGCCAAGGCGGCCCGAGCCATCGCCCGCCTCGGCACCACCGCGCCCCACCACCCCGCCGCCGCCACCGTCCTCCGCGCCTGGCGCACCCTCCCCGCCTGGGCCAGAGCCGAGGCGCCCATGCCCGACTCGACCACCCTCTGCCACGGCGACCTGCACCTCGGCCAACTGGTCCGCCACCCGGCCACGACCGGCCCCTGGCGGCTGATAGACGTCGACGACCTCGGCGTGGGCGTCCCCGCGTGGGACCTCGCCCGCCCGGCCGCCTGGTACGCCTGCGGCCTTCTCCAGCCTGACGAATGGATCCGCTTCCTCACCGCCTACCAGCAGGCCGGCGGCCCGGCAGTTCCCGCGCACGGCGACCCCTGGCCCGTACTGGAGGTACCGGCCCGCGCACTCACCGTGCAGACGGCTGCCCTGGCGATCGCGAAGTCCACGGTGGCCGGCCGCCCTCTCGATGACGCGCAACAGTCCGTTGTGGACGCATGTGACCGAATAGGAGGCATCCCGCCGGAGTTGGTGGGGGCTTTCCCGAAGTAGGGTGCAACCGACCGCAGCCGGACAGTGTCTGTCCTGGCGTAACGCGAAGCAGCACCGAACGGCGAGGAGTTGAGCCGAACCATGCACATGCAGTGTCCGAAGTGCCATGCGCCGATGCACACCTACAACCGCAATGGCGTCCAGATCGAGCAGTGCAGCGGCTGCCGCGGGATCTTCCTCGACTACGGCGAGCTGGAGGCCCTGACCCGCCTGGAGGGCCAGTGGGCCGGCGGCCCGGCCGTTCCGCCTCCGCCGGCCGCCCCGCAGTACCCGGCGGGAGGCGGCCACAACGCCCCTGCCTGGGGTGCCCCGCACGGTGGTCACCATGGTGGGCACCACGGTGGCCACGGTCACCACAATCGCGGCTTCGGCCACATGCTGTTCTCCAGCTGAGCCGCGCGTGTGGCGCCGGTCGCGCCACACGTACGACGAAGCCCCCGGCCGTACGAGACGGCCGGGGGCTCGGGGTGTGTGGACGATACTGGGATTGAACCAGTGACCTCTTCCGTGTCAGGGAAGCGCTCTCCCGCTGAGCTAATCGTCCTCGGGATCACAGCCCGGGGCTGTGGATCTTGCGTGCGCGATACTGGGATTGAACCAGTGACCTCTTCCGTGTCAGGGAAGCGCTCTCCCGCTGAGCTAATCGCGCGAGTCGAAGCCTTACGGCTCCAGAAGCCCTGGGGCCTCAGTGGACGATACTGGGATTGAACCAGTGACCTCTTCCGTGTCAGGGAAGCGCTCTCCCGCTGAGCTAATCGTCCTTGGAGGTGGAGACGGGATTTGAACCCGTGTAGACGGCTTTGCAGGCCGTTGCCTCGCCTCTCGGCCACTCCACCAGGAGTGTGGGGCTCGGGAAGATCCCCCACTTTCCTGCGAGCGGACGACCAGGTTCGAACTGGCGACCTCAACCTTGGCAAGGTTGCGCTCTACCAACTGAGCTACGTCCGCGTGTCGTTTCCAGTCCGCTTCCGCGTCCCGGCGACGAGTTGAACTCTAGCGGATTCCGGGGCCAGTACAAAAACGCGTTTGTGCAGCGTGCTGCGGTGCGTCCGGTCCGCGACCCGGCCGGGCCCGCCCACGGGGCACCCGTCCTAGACTCGACTGCGTGCTCGACCTTCCTCCGCTCGCCCGCTTCGGCGACCTCGTGGCCACCGGTCTCACCGATGTGACCAGCGATGCCGCCGCCCTGGACTCGTCCGGCTTCTGGGCCGTGTGCGCGGACTACGAGGGCGGTCTGGTGTGCGCGCGCTTCAGTGACGTACGTCGCGAGCCGGCACCCGCCCCGGTACCGGGGGAGTGGCACGGCCCGAGTGCCGGTGACTGGACGTCGTCCCTCGACCGCGCCGCGTACACGGCGGGAGTACGCCGGATACGTGAGCACATCGCCGCCGGCGAGGTGTACCAGGCGAACCTCTGCCGGGTGCTGTCCGCGCCCGTCGCGCCGGACGCCGACGTGGACGCGCTGACCGCGCTGCTGGCACGCGGCAATCCGGCGCCGTTCGCAGGAACGATTCGCCTGCCGGTGCGCGGCGTCGAGATCGCCACCGCGTCCCCCGAACTGTTCCTGCGCCGCGACGGCCGGGTCGTCGAGTCGGGCCCGATCAAGGGCACCGGACGCACCGAGGCGGATCTCCTGGAGAAGGACTACGCCGAGAACGTGATGATCGTCGACCTGGTCCGCAACGACATCGGGCAGGTCTGCGCCACCGGCTCCGTGACCGTGCCCGAGCTGTGCGTCGTCGAGAAGCACCCGGGACTGGTGCACCTGGTCTCGATGGTGCGCGGTGAACTGCGGGACGGGGCCGGCTGGCCGGAACTGCTCGCCGCCGCCTTCCCGCCCGGCTCCGTCACCGGCGCGCCCAAGTCCAGCGCCCTGCGGATCATCGACGCCCTGGAGGCCGCCCCGCGCGGCCCGTACACCGGCGGCATCGGCTGGGTCGACGCCGACCGGGGCACCGGAGAGCTGGCCGTCGGCATCCGCACCTTCTGGATCGACCGGGCCGCGGGCGAGCTTCGCTTCGGTACGGGCGCGGGCATCACCTGGGGGTCGGACCCCGAGGCGGAGTGGGTGGAGACCGAGCTCAAGGCCGCCCGACTGCTCGCGGTAGCGTCGGGGACGTACGAGGCGAGTGGGAGGACCCTTACGTGAAGATCTGGCTCGACGGCGGCCTGCAGGAGATCGACTCCGCCCGTGTCTCCGTCCTCGACCACGGACTGACCGTGGGCGACGGCGTCTTCGAGACCGTGAAGGCGGTCGACGGGCGGCCGTTCGCACTGACCCGTCACCTCGACCGGCTGAGCCGCTCGGCGCGCGGACTCGGGCTGCCCGAGCCCGACCTCGACGAGGTACGCCGCGCCTGCTCCGCCGTGCTGGAGGCGGGCCCGGTGGCGCTCGGCCGGCTGCGCATCACCTACACCGGCGGTGTCTCCCCGCTCGGCTCCGACCGGGGCGACCACGGCCCGACCCTCGTCGTCGCCCTCGGCGAGACCGCCCGGCGCGCCGACTCCACCGCCGCGGTCACCGTTCCGTGGACCCGCAACGAGCGCGGCGTCCTCACCGGCCTGAAGACCACCTCGTACGCCGAGAACGTCGTCGCCCTCGCCCGTGCCCATGAACAGGGCGCGACCGAGGCGCTGTTCGCCAACACCGTGGGACAGCTCTGCGAGGGCACGGGCTCCAACGTCTTCGTCGTCCTCGACGGCGAGATCCACACCCCGCCGGTCGCCTCCGGCTGCCTCGCCGGCATCACCCGGGCCCTCGTCGTCGAGTGGACGGGCGCCCGCGAGACCGACCTGCCGCTGGACGTCCTGGAGCGCGCCGACGAGATCTTCCTGACGTCGAGCCTGCGCGACGTGCAGGCCGTGCACCGCGTCGACGCCCGCGAACTGTCGCCCACGCCGGGCCCGGTGACGGCCAAGGCGATGCGGGTCTTCGACGAGCGGTCCGGCGACGACCTCGATCCCTGAAAGCCTCGGATATTGAGCTGACCCGGTGGTCCGAAGCGGGTAGAACACCCCTGATGACCACCACCCTGCGGCCCATCGAGCCGCTTCAGCACGCCGCCGACGGGTCCCGTTCGCGCCGCTACCAGGTGTGCGTGAACAGCCGTCCCGTCGGCGAGATACACCTCGGTACGCGCCCCGACCCCGGGTCCTCGGCCGCCCGGATCCTGGATCTGCGGATCGACGAGCCCGACCGGCGGCGCGGCCGGGCCACGGTGGCCGCGCTGGCGGCCGAGGAGGTCGCGCGTGGCTGGGGCTGCCGCCGCATCGAGGCGTCCGTGCCGGCCGACGCCGAGGCCGCCCTGCGACTGACCCAGGCCCTCGGCTACGTCCCGCGCAACCGCAGCATGCGCAAGCCCCTCGACGGCACCCCGCCCGAACTGCCCGAGGGCAGCCGGGGCCGGCCCATGACCGAGGCCGAGTACGGGCCGTGGAAGGAGGCCGGGCTGGAGGGCTACGCACAGGACCTGATCACCCGTGGCGTGCCCGAGGCGGAGGCGTACGGGAGGGCCGTCGACGACTACGAGCGGTGTCTGCCGCAGGGACCGACGTCCGAGAACAACCTGTGCCTCGTGCTGGAACACGAGGGGACGAGAGTCGGCACCCTGTGGCTGTGGCTTCCCGACGACACCGCCTGGGTGTACGACGTGGAGGCGGACGCGGCTCACAGGGGGAGGGGGCACGGCCGTACGCTCATGCTGCTGGCCGAGGCCCAGGCGGTGGCGGCGGGGAAGACCGCCATCGCGCTCAACGTCTTCGCGGGCAACTTCCGGGCCGAATGCCTCTACGACTCCCTCGGCTACGAGACGACCGCCCACCACCTGTCCAAGCCGCTGCTCTGACGGCCGGGGGCGGCGCGTGGCGCCCGGCCGCCCCCGGCCGGGCAGCCGACGGCGGTCAGGCGTCCCCGGCCAGCAGCCGGTCGGCGATCTCCTCGATCCGCTCACGCAGCCCCGCCTGGCTCTTGCCGCCGTCCAGGCGTTCGCCGCCGATGACGTAGGTGGGCGTGCCGGTCACGCCGATCGCCTTGCCCTCGGCCTGGTCGGCGTCGACGATCAGGATGTGCCGGCCGTCGATCAACGCGGTGTCGAACTCCTCGGCGTCCAGACCGAGTTCACGCGCCACCTCGACCAGGAAGGGCTCGCCCGCGCGGTCCAGCTCCTCGACCCTGCCGAGCACGGCCTCGACGTACGGCCACGCCTGCCCCTGCTCCGTGGCCTCCTCGGCGGCCTGCGCGGCGGCGAAGGCGTGCTTGTGCTTCTCCAGCGGGAAGTGCCGCAGCCGTACGTCGAGCCGGTCGCCGTAGCGGGCCCGCAGCGCGCGGATGTCGCCGAGGGCGCTGCGGCAGTCGGGACACTGGAGTTCGCACCAGACGTCCAGGACGACGGCGGACGGTACGGGGGAGGAGTCGCTCATGGGGATCAGTCTTTCAGCTTCCCGGACGTGCGACCGACCCCGAGGCGACCCGGAGATGTCCCTGAGGTCTCCCCGGACCATGGCATATCGGACGCGCGGCGGTGCAGGATGGAAGGGACGGACGAGACCGCCCGACCGAGTACCGCCTGGAGGACCGGATGATTGCCGAGACAGTGTGTGCCGCCGTCTCCGCGGCAGGCCTGGGCGTCGCCGCCATCACGGCGTATCGGAAGCGTTTCCTCAGGGCGACTCGTATCGCCGCCTATTCACTGGTGCCCCTCGGGCTGGTGATGACCGGCGTCGTCGAGTGGGTGGCCGACACCGCGTTCAGCCCGACCGCTTGGGCCGGCTTCGGTGTGCTCGGTGCCGCCTGGTTCCTGTTCATGACCACCCGTGCCGTGGAGCGGCGCCGTGGAGTCACCGGCAAGGATCGCAAGGAGGCCAAGCCCTCGCGTACCGAGGCGATAGCCCCGGCCGCCTCGGCGCCCTCGCTGGGACAGAGCGCACGGCCGGCGGCCCGCCCGGCGGCCACACCCCGGGCGTCGGGTTCCGGGACGTCAGGCGCGGACGACTTCAGCGACATCGAGGCGATCCTGAAGAAGCACGGCATCTGATCGAGGGGGCCGCGCACGGCATCCAACGGGTCCAAGTGCCCCGCGGACTGAAACGACACAGAAGGTCGGGCGGCGGCGCCGAAGTGATCACGTTCGCTCCGGACGTTGTGGATATTGGCGAACTCTCCGTCATTCCAGGTTGGTTGATCGCGCGGAGGGTGCCCGCTGCGTCATCATCGCGGCGAGATGCTGGACACAACACAGAGCGACACCGTCGCCCCACCGGAGGAGCGGCGAGGTTGTCTCTTCGCGCTCTCCCAGCCACCGCTGATGATCTTCCTTGCGGTGATCGGCTGCCTGCTGCTCATGGCGTCACTGCACGACCTGCTGATGCTCTGAGCCGTAAACGGAGCCCCTGACGTCACCCGTCGAGGGCTCCGTCAGTCCCGGTATTCGTCCCGGTCTCGTCTTCGTCCTCGTCCCGGTCCCCGTCCTCGTCGTCGGCTCCGGCCGTGCTGTCAGCCCGCCGCCTCCTTGCGTCGTGCCCGGTAGGCGGCCACATGCAGGCGGTTGCCGCAGGTGCGGCTGTCGCAGTAGCGGCGGGAGCGGTTGCGGGAGAGGTCGACGAAGGCCCGTCGGCAGTCGGGCGCCTCGCAGCGGCGCAGCCGCTCCTGCTCGCCGGCGACGACGAAGAAGGCGAGCGCCATGCCGCAGTCGGCCGCGAGGTGGTCGGCGAGGGACGCGCCGGGCGCGAAGTAGTGCACATGCCAGTCGTAGCCGTCGTGGTCGGTGAGCCGGGGCGTGGTGCCCGCCGCCGCGATCAGATCGTTGATCACCGAGGCGGCCGAGCCCGCGTCCGGGGCCGCGAAGACCTCGGCGAACCGGCCGCGGATCGTGCGCACGGCCGAGAGGTCGAACTCCGACAGCACGCCGACATCGCTGACCTCGTGGTTGCGTACGAAGTCGGCGAGCGACGGGACATCCCCTAGCCCGTCCTGCGCCGTGTCGTTCTCCGGCGCGGTGTTCACCAGATCCACCACGGTGTCGAGGGCACACCGGGTGTCGTGGGTGATCAGCACGTTTCGCTCCCTGGCCTGCGAGGGTCGGGCGGGGCGCCCGCCGATGCTGGCCGATGGTAATGGCTCGGCCAGGGCGGCGGACCGGCATGGACCGGCCTGGAGCACCCCTGTACGAACCGGAACGGGTCAGGGGCCCGATTAGGTGCCCCTGACCCGTTCCGGCGGGCCGTGGCACGGCGACGCCGCCGCGCGGAGGACCGCGCGACGGCGTCGGTGGGTCGGCCTGAGCCGTATTCGGTTGTGTTGGCCCGAGCCGTCTCCCCGAGTGGACGGCGCCGGGCGGCTCTGTGGGGCCTCGCCCTAGCTTTCCGCCAGAATGTGCGAGAGCTCCTGATCGAGGTCGAAGTGCCGGTGCTCCGTGCCGGGCGGCACGGCGGCGTCTGTGCGCTTCAGGAAGGACTCCAGGGCCCGCGCCGGGGCCTCGAGGAGAGCCTCACCCTCCGGAGAGCTCAGGGCGATGCACACGACGCCCTGACCGTGGCTGCGGGACGGCCAGACACGGACGTCGCCGGTGCCGGTGGGCCGGTGCAGGCCCTCGGCGAGGAGGTCGCGGGCGAACACCCACTCGACCGTTTCCTCGGCTCCGGTGTGGAAGGTGGCGTGCACGGCGTAGGGATCGGCCGTGTCATACCGCAGTCCTGCGGGAACAGGCAGTGAGGACTCGCTCGACACAACGAGGCGCAGGTGCAGCTCGCAGCTGACCGTGGTGTTCATAAGCGCCAAGGCCTTTCGCTCAGTGTGCGCTCGGGGATTCGCACGTCGGCGAAATCGACATGCCACCTACGGTGCCGTTGTAAACCCCTCTGGGAGTTTTGCGTCGCTTTTGGTAGCTCATCCGGCCGAGACCGACTTCTGTCGGTACGGCCATTCCGGTGACCGGTTTCTCTCCGGTAGGGTTTGGCCGTATGGACACGGGGAGTGACGGAACGGGGGAGGTCGCCGTGGCGGCCGATCGAACGAAGAGTGACACGAACGTAGCGAACAGTGAGGCCGATGTGGCCAAGGACGAAGCGCCGCTAGGATCTCGCGCGCCGGAATTCGTCAAAGCGCGACGGATGCTGCACCTGAGCTGGCAGGTGGCCATCTTCATCGTCGGGCTCGCGGTGGTGGTCGCGGGTGTGATCATGCTTCCGCTGCCCGGCCCCGGCTGGGTCGTGATCTTCGGCGGCATGGCGATCTGGGCGACCGAATTTGTCTGGGCCCAGCTGGTGCTCCGCTGGACCAAGCGGAAGGTCACCGAGGCCACTCAGCGCGCTCTCGATCCGAAGGTCCGGCGCCGGAACATCATTCTGACGACGATCGGCCTCGTGATCGTGGCCGTCCTCGTCGGTGTCTATGTCTGGAAGTTCGGCTTCGAGATGCCCTGGAAGATCAAGGAACAGTGATCCCGGACGGAGTGGCGCAGGCGGCGGGGAAGGTGGTCGGGGGCATCCCCTGACATGGGGTAATGTTCTTCCTGCGTCCGGGCGATTAGCTCAGCGGGAGAGCGCTTCGTTCACACCGAAGAGGTCACTGGTTCGAACCCAGTATCGCCCACCAGCCGATAGCGACCCGGCCCACGGAAACGTGGGCCGGGTCGTTTTTCGTCGTGGGTCGCGAGGAAGTGCGCGGGGTGCCGCCGGGGTCGTGCGTCTGCCGGGAGACCGGCCGTCGGACAAGTCCGACCGCCCGGCATCTGTGGCTGACGCGGCGCTGCCGACTCCGCCCGTACGTGGCTGGTTCCGATGCCTCACCGACATCGTTTCGACGACTCGCGCTCGGCCGGCCCGTCACGTTCCGGGAGCGGTTCGGCGGGAATCGCCGACGTCGCCCCACTGACTCCTTTCAGCCTCGTCCGTTCGTCGCTCGACGGCCACCATCGCGTTCGGCCCCTCGACCGCAACTCCCCGACCTGCGCTTTCAGTTGACCGGCCGTCACCTGCGGCGGCTGTTCGCCCGGCGCGGTGGCGCCTTGGCTTTCCATCAATTCCTGTCCGAATCATTGACGTCTCCTGAGCGTCTCCGTACCTTGTGCCAGCAAGCGCTTACTTGAAACGATTCATGGCGCGGGACGCAGCGTCGCGGGGAGGCTCAACCATGCAGCAAAACAGGAACGTTGAGAGGCGGACGGTCCTCAAGGCGGCCGGAGCCTCACTGGCCGTCGCGGGGCTGGGGGCGACGGCCACGGCCTGTGGCGGCGACAGTGGGTCGTCGGGCGACGGGACAGTGACGATCCGTTACGCGTGGTGGGGCGCGGAGGACCGGGCGGAGCGCATCAAGAAGACGATCGCGCTTTTCGAGAAGAAGTACCCGAAGATCAAGGTGAAGACGGACTTCCAGGTTTATCCCGACTTCTGGAAGAAGTTCAACACGCAGGCCTCCGGTGGAAATCCCCCGGACGTCTTCCAGAATGCCATCGGCTTCCTGCGGAAATACGATGCGAAGAATGTGCTGCTCGATCTCGGCGCGCAGGTCGAGGCGGGCAACCTCTCCATGGACGGCTTCAGAGCGGGCTTGGAGAAGTTCGGCGAGATCGACGGCAAGCTGCTCGGAGTTCCGGTCGGCTCCAACTCCATGGCCCTCGTGATCGACAAGCCCGTCTACACCAAGTCCGGTGTGAAGCCGGAGCAGGGCTGGACCTGGGACGACTTCGACGCGGCGATGAAGAAGATCCGGGACAAGGCGGGACGGGCCGGCGACAGCGGCATGTACGGCGTCATGTACCTCTACGACCTTTATCTGCGCCAGAACGGCAAGGCGTTCTTCACCGAGGACGGACTCGGCTTCACCGAGGCGGACCTGAAGGAGTGGTGGACGAAGGCGGAGAAGGGCATCAAGGAGGGCATCTACGCCGACCCCAAGAAGGTCGCCCAGACCAAGCCCAAGTCGGCGGTCGCCGCGGAACTCGCCGCCGGTGAGTTCACCTGGGACAACTTCACCGTCCGCTACACCTCCGAGGGCAAGAGCGAGTACGGTCTGGCCCCCATCCCGACCACGGACGGCAAGAAGACCGGCCAGTACCTTGGCTCCCTCATGCTCAGCGCGTCCAAGCGCACCCAGCACCCCAAGGAAGTCGCGCAGTTCATCAACTTCATGGTGCACGAGCCCGAGGTCGCCGAGATCATGGGCTACGACCGAGGTGTTCCCGCGACCCAGGCCCAGTACGACGCGTTCAAGCCGACCGACCCGGTGAACAAGGCCATCGCCGAGTACGAGGAGTCCCTCGTCGCCGCCGGCGTCCTGGAGCCCATCACCCCGCATCCGAACGGCGCGGACATCTGCGAAGCCGGGTTCATGCGCATCGCCGAGGAACTCGCCCTGGGGAAGCGGTCGGTCGACGACGCCGTCAAGCAGTTCTTCACCGAGTCGAAGACGGCTCTCGGCAGCTGATGGGAACCGCCGTGACACACGCCCCTGCGATGGAGGACCTGACCAAGGACTCCGAGCCGCGGCACCGTCCGGCCAAGTCTCCGCGCCCCGCCGCACTCAAGCGGCGGGGCCGCCGGGAGACCCTGGCCGGCTATCTCTTCATGTCCCCGTGGATCGCCGGGTTCCTGCTGCTGACAGCGGGCCCGATGGCCGCCTCGCTCTACTTCGCCTTCACCGACTACAACCTGTTCGACGCGCCCAAGTGGATCGGCCTCGACAACTTCTCTGAGATGTTCGCCGATCCGCGCTGGCAGAACTCGGTGCGGGTGACCCTCTGGTACGTCGTCGTCGGTACGCCGATCAAGTTGATCGCGGCCCTCGGTGTGGCGCTGCTGCTGGCCCAGAAGCGGCGCGGACAGGCCTTCTACCGGGCCGCGTTCTACGCGCCGTCGCTGATCGGGGCCAGCGTCTCCATCGCCATCGTGTGGAAGGCGATCTTCTCGGACGACGCCATCGTCGACCGTACGCAGAAGATCTTCGGCATCGACGTCGGCGGCTGGACCGGCGACCCGGATCTGATCATCTACAGCCTGGTGGCGCTCACCGTCTGGCAGTTCGGTGCCCCGATGGTGATCTTCCTCGCCGGTCTCAAGCAGGTCCCGCGCGAGCTGTACGAGGCGGCCGAGGTCGACGGGGCGGGTACGTTCCGGCGGTTCTGGAACATCACCCTGCCGATGATCTCCCCTGTCCTCTTCTTCAACGTCCTGCTGGAGACGATCCACTCTTTCCAGATCTTCAGCTCGGCCTACATCGTCGGCGGCGGCGCCGGCGGCAGCGCCTGCGGTCCGGCCGACGGCTCGATGGTCTACACCTGTTATCTGTACGTCCAGGGTTTCGAGAACAGCCGGATGGGTCTGGCCTCCGCCATGGCCTGGGTGCTGCTGGTCGCGGTCGCCCTGGTGACGGCAGTGCTGTTCTGGTCCCAGAAGCGCTGGGTGCACTACGAGGAGGGTGCCTGATGAGCGCACAGGCCACCGAGATCAACCCAGCCCCGGCCCGGTCCACGAAGGGGGGCGCCCTCCGGCGCAAGCTGCCCGGCTCCCTCGCCTGGCACATCGGTTCCCTGCTGATCCTCGCGGTGATCCTCTATCCGGTGATCTGGGTCGTGGGGGGTTCGTTCAAGAACAGTGACGACATCGTCGGCAGCTTGGACCTGTTCCCGAGCGACCCGATCATCTCCAACTACACACGCCTCACCGAGGGCATCGCCGACATTCCGATCTCCACCTTCTTCCTCAACTCGCTCACGCTCGCGCTCGGTTCGGTGATCGGGATCCTGGTGTCCTGCTCGCTGACGGCGTACGCCTTCGCGAAGATCAAGTTCGCGGGCCGGAATCTGCTGTTCACGCTGATGATCGGCACGCTCCTGTTGCCGTACCACGTGCTGCTGATCCCGCAGTACGTGCTGTTCCGTAACATGGACATGATCAACACGTACACCCCGCTGCTGCTGCCGAAGTACCTGGCCACGGAGGCGTTCTTCGTCTTCCTGATGGTGCAGTTCATGCGGAACCTGCCCAAGGAGCTCGACGAGGCGGCCCGGCTCGACGGCTGCGGGCACTTCCGGATCTACTGGTCGATCGTGCTGCCGCTGTGCCGGCCCGCGCTCATCACCAGTGCCATCTTCACCTTCATCAACGCCTGGAACGACTTCATGGGTCCGCTGATCTATCTGAACGAGCCCGACAAGTACACGGTCTCACTTGGCCTGAAGATGTTCGTGGACCAGGACGCCGTGGCCAACTACGGCGGCATGATCGCGATGTCGCTCGTGGCCCTGCTGCCGGTGCTCGCGTTCTTCCTCGCCTTCCAGCGCTATCTGATCGACGGCATGGCCACGTCCGGTCTGAAGGGCTGAGGTGAGCTGACCATGGCCCTGGCCCGTGCCCGTACCCGCGTCCGTGTGAAGTCCGCCGCTCCCCGTGAGGAGTCCCTGCTCGCCGAGCGGTTCGCGCTGTTCGCCGAGTGTCTGCTCACCGGGGTGTGGATCGCGCTGGCCTCGCTGCCGCTGGTGACGTACCCGGCCGCGTTCGCCGCGGGCTCCCGGCATCTGCGCCGCCGTACGGCCCATGAGGGCGGCGGGTGGCGGGAGTTCGTGGCCGACTTCCGGACGGCGGTGCGAGGCGGCTGGCTCGTCGGGCTCGCCGGGTGGGCGGCGCTCGCGGCCGTATGGGTGGACGTCCAGGCCGTACGCGCCGGGATTCCGGGCGGGCCGCTGGTCGGGGCCGTCGGGGTCCTCGCGCTGATCGGCGCCGCCGTCGCCGGACTGCGCGCGGCGGCGGTCTGGCGGCCCGGCATCACCTGGCGGACCTTGCTCGGTGGGGCCGGGCGGCGGACCGTACTCGATCCCGCCGGATCCTTCCTGCTCGTCGGCGGACTGGCCGTGGTGGCCTGTTCCGCCTGGTTCGTCGCGCCGTTGGCGGTCCCTGTCCTCGGGGCCGTCGCGGCCGCGGCCGTCGCCGTGGAGGAGCGGTACAGGCGCCGCCGCTGATTGAAGCGGCGGCGTTCCGCGCCCAGGTCGGCGCCCGAGGCGTCGTGCCTTCCTCTGTCATGCCCCTGACCATCCGCTGCACGCACGCTTCCCGCACGCAAGACCTCCCGCACGCAAGACCTCCCGTACGGAAAGGAAAGGCCATGTCCCCCATCGACCGCAGGTCCCTTCTCAAGGCGGCCGCCGTCGCCGGAGCCGCCGCGCAGTTCAGCTGGGCGCTAGGGAGTACGAACGCTCAGGCCGCGCCCAGAGCCGAGGCGACCGATGCGGACCCGGTGACCCTGGACTGGCTGGAGGACGGCGGACTCGGCGCCGCCCCCGGGTCCACCGTGGGTGTGCCGTGGCCCAAGGGCGCCTACGGGAAGGAACAGTCGTTCTCTTTGACGGACGCGGCCGGCAAGGACATCCCCGTCCAGTCCTGGCCCATCGGCTACTGGCCCGACGGCTCCGTGAAGTGGACCGCGCACGCGGTGGGCGCGGGCGCCGGTTCCGGCAAGCTCACCCTCGCCGGCGGCACCCCCGCCGCGCCGGAGAAGAAGGTCACCGTCGACAAAAGCGGCGGCACCATCGACGTGGCGACCGGTGTCATCACCGCCAAGATCGGCAAGAGCGGTTCCACCCTCGTGAAGTCCGTCCTGCGCGGCTCCACCGAGATCGCCCACACCGGCCGTCTGGTGCTGCTGCGCCAGCCCGAGATCGAGGACGGCGACCAGGGCACGGAGAAGTACGAGCGCTTCGAGAGCGTCATCGGTGAGGTCGAGGTCGAGCAGGAGGGCCCGGTCCGTGCCGTGATCCGCATCGACGGCAAGCACCGCAAGGGCAGCCGGAGCTGGCTGCCCTTCTCGATCCGCCTCTACTTCTACGCGGGCGCCGAATCGTTCCGCATGGTGCACACCATCACCTTCGACGGCACCCAGGAGCCCGGAAAGGCCAGCGGCGACTTCGTCCGCGGCATCGGCGTGCGCTTCAAGGTGCCGATGCGCGACGCCGCCTACGACCGCCACATCCGCATCGGAGGCGAGGGCACCGGTCTGCTGCGTGAGGCGGTCAAGGGCGTCACCGGGCTGCGGCGCGACCCGGGCGCGGCCGTTCGTACGGCCCAGTTCGAGGGCAAGAAGCTGCCCGACCCGTCCACCTGGGACCAGCGGGTCACCACCCGCCTCCAGTACATCCCCGAGTGGGGCGACTACACGCTCTCGCAGCTGTCCGCCGACGGCTTCGGTGTCCGCAAGCGCACCAAGAAGGGCCACGGCTGGATCCCGGCCGGCGGCGGTCGGCGGGCCAGCGGCTTCGGATACGTCGGCGGCGCGTCCGGCGGGTTCGCCTTCGGTCTGCGGGACTTCTGGGAGAAGTTCCCCGCCCAGCTCGACATCCGCGACGCCCAGACCGACACCGCCGAGGTCACCCTCTGGCTCTGGTCACCCGAGGCGCAGCCCATGGACCTGCGCTTCTACCACGACGGCATGGGCCAGGACACCTACCCCGAGCAGCTCGAAGGCCTCAACATCACCTACGAGGACTACGAGCCCGGGTTCGGCACCCCCTACGGCATCGCCCGCACCAGCGAACTCCTCTTCTGGGCCCACGAGTCCACGCCCAGCGCCGAGGACATGGCCAAGCAGGTCGAGGCGGTCCGCACGCCTCCGCAGCTCGCCGCCCCGCCCAAGCAGCTGATCAAGGCCGGGGTCTTCGGCAAGCTGTTCGCCGAGCCGGACCGCTCCACCGCCGCCAAGGCGAAGATCGAGGACCACCTCGACTTCCTCTTCACCTACTACAAGGACCAGGTGGAGATGCGGCGGTGGTACGGCTTCTGGGACTACGGCGACATCATGCACAGCTACGACCCCAGCCGCCACCAGTGGTGCTACGACGTCGGCGGCTACGCCTGGGACAACTCCGAGCTCTCGCCCGACCTGTGGCTGTGGTTCGCGTACATGCGCTCCGGGCGCGCGGACATCTTCCGCTTCGCCGAGGCCATGACCCGCCACACCGGTGAGGTCGACGTCTACCACCTCGGCAAATGGGCGGGCCTCGGCACCCGCCACGGCGTGCAGCACTACGCCGACAGCGCCAAGCAGCAGCGGATCGCCAACACCACCTACCGGCGCTACTACTACTTCCTCACCGCCGACGAGCGCGTCGGCGACCTGATGCACGCCAACGTCGACTCCGACGAGACGTTCCTCGTCCTCGACCCCATCCGCAAGATCCGCACCGAGCCGTACACCCCCGACCGCAACGCGCTGTCGATCGGCTTCGGCACCGACTGGTCCGGCCTGGTGTCGGCGTGGCTGACCGAGTGGGAGCGGCGCGGGCCCAAGTGGGAGAAGGCCAAGGCGCGCGTCCTGTCGACGATGGAGACGATCGCGGCCCAGCCCAACGGATTCGTCCAGGGCAACGGGCTGTACGACCTGGACACCGGGAAGTTCGCCGTCGCGGACAAGCCCGTGGTCGGGGTCTCGCACCTGTCGGCCATGTTCGGTCTGGTCGAGATGTGCGCGGAACTCCTCGACCAGATCGACATGCCCAAGTTCAAGGAGGCGTGGCTGGACTACTGCCGCTACTTCAACGCCACGAGGGCCGAGCAGACCGCCCGCTACGGCTCCCACTTCGGGACCCTGCTGCTCTTCCAGGGCCACTCGCGGCAGGACGCGTACGCGGCGGTCCAGCTGGGCGACGACAAGCTGGCGGCCCGGGCGTGGCGGCAGTTCTACAACAGCGCCGACACCTGGGACTACAAGGAGTCGACCGACTGGTCCACGAAGAAGATCGAGGGACCGACGGCGCTGGTGCCGGGCAGCGAGGCGGCGTGGGTGTCCACGAACGCGACGGCGCTGTACGGCCTGGCGGCCATCCAGAACCTGGCTCTGGTGGGCGACAAGATGCCGTGACGCTCCGCTCGGGGCGCCGGGGGGCGCCGGGGGGCTCCGGGGTGCCTGGGGTCGGTGGGGAACCGCATGATCGTGTGGCTGGTCGCGCGGTTCCCCGCGCCCCTGGAGGGGCGCTTCAGCTGAGCTTTCCGAGTATGTCCCGCATGCGGCGGGCGTCGCGCAGGCGTTGTTCGTAGGTGGCGCCCGCCGCGAGGAGGGCGAGACCGGCGAGTGCGGGCGGTACCCAACGGGGGAGGGCGTCCACGACCTGGGCGATATACGGGGCCAGTTCGTGCAGGGCGACCAGCGTGAGGGTGGCGCCGCCGAGGAGGAGCGGGGCCTGGAGGCGGTGGCGGGCGCCCAGCAGGGCGACCGCCAGGGCGACGGCACCCAACAGCAGCGGACGGAGCCAGTGGGCGTCGCTCCAGGCGGCGACAAGGCTCGGGACGAGAGTGATGGCGAGTCCCGGGCCGTACGCCGTCCACGAGGAGGCCGTCAGGTCGCGGCGCCGGCGCAGGTGGCCGACGACCAGGGCCGGGACGGTCACCGGCAGGGTGTACGCCTCTGGGGAACCGACCTCCCAGACCGCCAGCCGCACCCAGGAGGCCAGCACGAAGAGTGCGGCGGCCGCGTAGCCGACCTGACGCCGGTCCGGTCGTACGGCCGTGCCCGCGGCGACGACTCCGCAGAGCGCGAGGGTCAGGGCCAGCAGGGGCGGGTGCGTGGCGGAGAGGCCGATGGCCAACAGGCCCGCCGCGGCGCCGGTCGTCTCCACCGGGATCGTCATGGGCGAGTCACCGAGACGGGCCGCGACCAGGGCCGCGATGGCCGGGACGGTGAGGACCAGCAGGGCCGTGTGCTGTGGGTCCCAGCCGGCCGAGGCGCCGATCGCGCAGGTCAGAGCGGTGGCGTACACGAGCGAGGCGGGCGCGGTGAGCGGGCCGGCGCCGGTGCGCCAAGCCGCCGCGCCGAACAGGACGGCCGAGGTGGCGAGGACGGCGAGGGTGGCCTGCTCGGTGGCGAGGGAGGAGAACGCGAGGCTCAGGGAGGTGACGAGGGACAGGAGGACGGCGGTCAGGGGGAGCGGCGACGGGAGGCGCTGGGATTCGGCGGACCGCACGAGTCCGGCGAACCCCAGGGTGGCGACGACCACAAGTCCCTGAACCACCAGCCCGGCCGTGTACGGCAGTTCGGCAATCGCCGGGATGAGCAGCACCGTGGCCCAGGCGAGGACGAGGGCACCCACAAGGGCGTGGGTTCGCCACGGCACGGTCCGCGCCGCCAGGGCCAGCACCCCGGCGACGACGGCGAGGACCAGGGGCACCGTCTCCGTGTTCGGGGGCCACGACGCGTCGACCGTCACCGCAGCGCGGGCGTCCCCGGGCGCGCCGGACCAGATGCGGTCGAGTCGGCCGACCGGGCCCAGCAGGGTGATGAGCAGTGCGGGCACGGCCGTGGCCAGGGCGAGGGCCTGGACGAGCGCGGAGGCGTGGGCGAGGCCTCGGCGCACCGGTTCGGGGGCCTGGATCCGTACGGCTGCCAAGAGGGCGATCCCGCAGAGGAGATGAGCCGGGACCGTCCACACCCCGGGCAGGAACGACCGCGCGATGCCGCCGAGACCCGCCACCACGAGGAGGCCGGCGGTGAGCGCGGTGCCGAGGGCCAGGGCCGGCTTCGGCGCGAACCACGCGGTCGTCAGGGCGACCGCGGCGGCGAGGGCGAGGAGCGCCGCCGCACGGGCGGCGGCGCCCGGGCCGGAGGCGGCCCACGAGAGCCACCCGGCCGCCAGTACACCCCAGGCACCCCAGCCGAACGCCACCACCACGGCGACGATCCGTACCGGCTTGTGGGCGACCCGGAGCGCGATCGCGGTGTCGGCCGCCGCTGTCACCAGCAGCACGGCCGTGACCGTCTCCACGCCCGCGTCCAGCGCGAACGACCCGAGCACGAGGGGGAGTTGAGCGACGACCAGGGCGAGGGGGAGCGGCAGGCCGAGGGCGTGCCGCGGGATCGGCGAGCCGGTGTCCGCAGTCCTGGGCGTCAGCGCGCCGACACCCAGGCCGTACGCCGCCCACACCGCGGCCAGCACCGCCGCCGCGACCGCCGCGTATCCCGTGCCGTCCGCCCCGGCGAACGCGACCTCGTGCAGGGCGTACCCGTCGAGGACCGTCAGGGCGAGGCCGAGAGCGGCCACCGCCTCGGCGGTCGAGCGCAGGCCGTGGCGGAGGAGCGGAACGGGGGCGCCGAGCGCGGCCAGGGTGACCGCCCCGAGGACCAGGGCGCGGCCCGCGATTCCCAGGTTTCCCCAGCTGACCAGCGTGAACGCGATCGCCGCGACCGTCAGCAGGACGCCGCCGAGGATCAGCAGCACGTTCTGGACGCTGGGCGCACTCGCCTCGGGACGCCGCACGGGCGGAGCGGTGGGCACGGAAGCCGGCGTATGCAGGGCGTTGACCAGCCAGGCGCGCCGGGCCAGCAGGAAGGCGCGACGGGCGTCGAGTTGCCGCAGCTCGGAGTCGAGGACCCGCAACTCCTCGACCGGGGACGGAAAGTGCGTCATGAACCGGAGTGTGGTCCGCGTCACGACGTGCGACATGAGCGCGGGTACTCAGGGCGTACTCAGATCCCGCACGGACACCCCCTGTGCGGGCAGAATCCGACCATGGACTGGTGCCACTACCGCTTCCGCACCCTCTGGAACCTGCCCGCGTCACCCACCACCGTGTTCGACGTGCTCCAGCGGGCCGACGACTACCCGAACTGGTGGCCTCAGGTCCGCGAGGTGACCAGGATCGACGACACCACCGGCACCATCAGGATCCGCTCCGTCCTCCCGTACGACCTCGCCTTCACCGCCCGCGAGGTACGGCGCGACCCTGCCGCCGGAACCCTGGAGATCGAGATGAGCGGTGACATGGACGGCTGGGCCCGCTGGACGCTCACCGCCGACGGCTTCGGCACCCTCGCCCGCTACGACCAGGAAGTCGATGTCACCAAGCCCCTGCTGCGCCGGCTCGCCGTACCGGGGCGGGCCGTGTTCCGCGCCAACCACACGCTGATGATGCGCGCGGGCAGGCGGGGACTCCTCGCGTACCTGGACGGTGACTCCACGGCCCACCGACGGTGACCGGGCAAGCGGTTTGAACCAGACCCGTCGGGACCTGTATTGTTCACTGCGTTCCCGGGCGATTAGCTCAGTGGGAGAGCGCTTCGTTCACACCGAAGAGGTCACTGGTTCGAACCCAGTATCGCCCACCGGGTAAAGCCGGTCCGCACACGCGGACCGGCTTTTTTCATGCCGCCGCCGGCAGATCCGGACGCAGCGGCCACGCCGGGTCCACCGCCTCCTCCGTGCCGCTGCGCGCGAACCACGCCTGCAGGCCGCGCGCCTGAGCCGCGTGCCACACGGCCTGCAGAGTGTGCAGTTCGGCCGGCGAGAGCCGGGCCAGCCGGGTCGCGAAACGACGCCCCACCGCCCGTACGACGTCCATCGCGGCCTGCGCGTCGGCCGCCGCGTCGTGCGCGCCGTCCAGGACGACCTCGTAGTGCGCGCACAGATCGGTGAGCGTGCGACGGCCCTTGCGGTAGCGGTCCAGATGCTTGTCCAGGACCCGCGGATCGAGGACACGCAACGGCGTGGTCTCGAACCAGTGGTCCAGCGACGACGCGCGATGCCGCCGCAACTCGCGGTCCAGCAGGGTCAGATCGAACGGCGCGTTCATCACCACCAGCGGACGGCCGCGCACCGCCTGCTCGGCCAGCGCCCTGGCTATCTCCTCCATCACCGGCGACGGCCAGCGACCGTCGCGCTGCAGTTGTTCGTCCGTCAGCCCGTGCACCGCCGTCGCCGCGGCGGGCACGGGCACGCCCGGGTTCACCAGCCACCGCGTCACCCGGGGTCGGGTGCCGGGCGCGTCCTGGACGACGACGGCGGCCGACACGATCCGGTCGGTCTCGACGTCCACACCCGTGGTCTCCGTGTCGAACGCCGCCAAGGGCCCCTCGTACCAACACGTCATGCGTACACAACTCCTCGTTCACCCACGGCAGCTGACGTCCCGTCTTCTGCCCGTTTGGTGATACCCGGGCTGTTTGCGCCGTACGCCGGAAGGAGACAACAGAAGTAGGGGTCTGCGCAGTTCAGAGGCCCGGCACGGGGAAACACCTGTAGGGGAAGGCTGTTGGTCATGGCCATAGCGCAGCCCGAGCGGGGCGGGCTGCTGCCCGAGCACGCGGCGGCAACGCATCGCGGCTCCCTCGCCACCACCGCCTGCATGGAAACCCTGCAGGTGGGCTATCTGCACGCGGTGGCCGCGGCGGCGGGCTGCTCCCTGTCCCAGCCCTTTCCGGACAACGGCATCGACTGGCACGTCAGCCACGGCTCGCCCGGACACACCGTCGACGACGAGGTCACCATCAAGGTGCAGCTCAAGGCCACCTACCAGCTCGCACCCCACCCGCCGGGCCGCACCTTCTCCTTCACCCTCGACAACGAGCACCTGGCGAAGCTCGCCCGCACCCCCGTCTCGGTGCACAAGATCCTCGTGGTGATGATCGTCCCCCGATCGCGGGAGCAGTGGCTGCGGGCCGGCCACGACCGGCTCGAGCTGCGGCACTGCTGCTACTGGATCAACCTCGCCGGACACCCGATCACCGGCCGGCGCCGCACCACCGTGCGCATACCGACCTCGCGCATCTTCGACGACCGAGCGCTCTGCGAGATCATGACGCGGGTCGGAACGGGAGGCAGACCGTGACCCACGGCCCCATCGACGACGTGCCCGGCCCACGCCCGCACGCCGAGAGCGTGTCCGTACGCCGTCCCATCAACCAGCCCGTACGTCCCGTACGGCCCCACCCCGTCGAGCCCACCTGGACCCAGCCGCCCGACCCCGCCCAGGTCGACCCCGCCGTCCTCGGCGCCCTCCTGCGCAGGCACGGCTGGCAGCGGCGCGGCGGAGCCGCCGGACGGTACGGCCGCTGGACCCCACCGGGACCGGCAGGCCGGGGCATGAGCCTGCTCGTCCCCGAGAACCGGGCCTTCCCCGACAGCGACGACCTGCTCGGCGAAGCCCTCACGGCCCTGTCCCGCAGCGGCTCGCCCGCCGCGCGTGACGTGCTGGTCGCGCTCACCGTGCCCAGCGACGAGATCCACTGGTGGCGGGACGTGCCGACCGGCCCCCTGGGCACCGCCTCCTGGGCCGTCGAGGACCAACTGCGCTCCGCCGCCCGCCAGATGCTCCTCGCCGCGGCCCTGGCCACCCGCGCGCGTGCCGGGTACTACGGCGCCCGGCACCGCCGGCCCGCCGCGGCCTCCCTCGACGGCGTCCTCGTCGGAGCCGCCCCCGGCGGACGCCGCCTCACCGCCTTCGTCCCCGTCGTCCCCGGCCGCCCTCTCGCCCTGCGCCTCCACCAGGCCCTGTACGCCGCCCGTGAGGCCATCGACTACCAGCGCGCCACCGGCGGCATGGACGCCTTCGACGGCGCCGTCGAGGCCGGGGTGAGCCATGAGCTGACCGAGGCCCTCGTCGCCCTCGTCCGCGGCACCGAGGGTGCCCGGATCGCCGTCGACTGGGCGCCCGCCGCCGGCGTCCCCGAGGGCGGGGCGACACCGGCCGAGCCCGTCGAGTTCTCCCCTGGCGACCTGCCCGTGCTGCGCGAGGCCGGGGCCCGCTATCTGCGCGAGGAACCGCCCATGCCGGTGCGGATCACGGGGGCCGTGGTACGGATGCGCCGGTCGGCCGCGCGCGGCGAGGGCACGGTGCGGCTGCGGGTCATCGCCGGGGCCGAGGTGCCGCACGTCCGGATGACCCTGGACGAGGAGTCGTACCGGATAGCGGGGCACGCCCATCTCGTCGGACTGCCGGTCCGGGTGCACGGGAGGCTGGAGAGCCGGGGCGGGTTCCGCCGGCTCACCAACGCCGGCGGCCTCGCACCCGTGCAGGTCGACGAGGCCGAGCGGGACCGGCTGATGAAGTCCCTCCAGGAGAACCTGGACTTCTTCGAGGAGGCGCGCGGAGAGGAGTGACCCCGGGGCCGTACCGGGGGAGCCGTAACCGTTTCGCGGAGCGCCCCCACGGCTCGGTACGATTCCTGTCTGCGTACGCGGACGCGTGCGCGTTCACCATCAGGCAGGAGAGTCCGGTGTCAGACGTCCGTGTGATCATCCAACGCGATTCCGAGCGGGAAGAGCGCGTGGTGACGACGGGCACTACGGCCGCCGACCTCTTCGCCGGCGAGCGGACCATCGTCGCGGCCCGCGTGGCCGGTGAGCTGAAGGACCTCGCGTACGAGGTGAAGGACGGCGAGACCGTCGAGGGCGTCGAGATCTCCTCCGAGGACGGCCTCAACATCCTGCGCCACTCCACCGCGCACGTCATGGCCCAGGCCGTGCAGGAACTGTTCCCCGAGGCGAAGCTGGGCATCGGCCCGCCGGTCCGGGACGGGTTCTACTACGACTTCGACGTGGCCGAGCCGTTCACCCCCGAGGACCTCAAGCGCATCGAGAAGAAGATGCAGGAGATCCAGAAGAGGGGACAGCGTTTCTCCCGTCGGGTCACCAACGACGAGGACGCGCGCGTCGAGCTGGCCGACGAGCCGTACAAGCTGGAGCTGATCGGCCTCAAGGGCAACGCCGCGAACGCGGCCGAGGGCGCGGACGCCGAGGTCGGGGCCGGCGAGCTGACCATCTACGACAACCTCGACGCCAAGACCGGCGAGCTGTGCTGGAAGGACCTCTGCCGCGGTCCCCACCTGCCCACCACCCGGAACATCCCGGCGTTCAAGCTGATGCGCTCCGCCGCCGCCTACTGGCGTGGCAGCGAGAAGAACCCGCAGCTCCAGCGCATCTACGGCACCGCCTGGCCGTCGAGGGACGAGCTGAAGGCATACCTCGACTTCCTCGTCGAGGCCGAGAAGCGGGACCACCGCAAGCTCGGCGCCGAGCTGGATCTGTTCTCCATCCCGGAGGAGCTGGGCTCCGGTCTCGCGGTGTTCCACCCCAAGGGCGGCATCGTGCGCCGGGAGATGGAGACCTACTCCCGGCAGAAGCACGAGGACGCGAACTACGAGTTCGTGAACACCCCGCACATCGCGAAGGAAAACCTCTTCGTGACCTCGGGGCACTTGCCGAACTACTCGGACGGCATGTTCCCGCCCCTGGAGTTCGACGGGCAGAACTACCGCCTCAAGGCGATGAACTGCCCCATGCACAACCTGATCTTCAAGGCGCGCGGCCGTTCGTACCGTGAACTGCCCTTGCGACTCTTCGAGTTCGGCACGGTCTATCGATACGAGAAGTCCGGAGTCGTGCACGGTCTGACCCGCGCGCGCGGCTTCACCCAGGACGACTCGCACATCTACTGCACCAAGGAGCAGATGGCGGGCGAGCTGGACTCCCTGCTCACCTTCGTCCTGGACCTGTTGCGCGACTACGGCCTGAGCGACTTCGAGCTGGAGCTGTCCACCCGCGACGACTCCCCGAAGTTCATCGGTGAGGACGCCGAGTGGGAGGAGGCGACCGAGGCGCTCCGCCAGGCCGCCGAGAAGCAGGGCCTGCCCCTCGTGCCCGACCCGGGCGGCGCCGCCTACTACGGCCCGAAGATCTCCGTCCAGGCCAAGGACGCGATCGGCCGCTCCTGGCAGATGTCCACCATCCAGGTCGACTTCCAGCAGCCCAAGCGGTTCCAGCTGGAGTACACCGCGGCGGACGGCTCCAAGCAGCAGCCGGTCATGATCCACCGTGCGCTGTTCGGCTCGATCGAGCGCTTCTTCGCCGTGCTCCTGGAGCATTACGCGGGCGCGTTCCCGGCCTGGCTTGCACCGGTGCAGGCGCTCGGCATCCCGATCGGCGACGCCCACGTGCCCTACCTGGCGGAGTTCGCCAAGAAGGCCAAGGCCGCAGGCCTGCGCGTCGACGTCGACGCCTCCTCCGACCGCATGCAGAAGAAGATCCGCAACGCCCAGAAGGCGAAGGTGCCCTTCATGGTCATCGCCGGCGACGAGGACATGGCGGCAGGCGCCGTCTCCTTCCGCTACCGCGACGGCTCCCAGGAGAACGGCATCCCCGTCGAGGAGGCCATCGCGAAGATCGCGCAGGTCGTGAAGGACCGCGTCCAGATCTGAGCCGGCCGCACAGGCGAGCCGCAGGCCCTCGGGGGTTCAGCCCCCCGGGGGCCTACGTTCGTCGTCCCGCGCGAACACCTTGAGCAGCCACGACGAGAACGACCCGGTCACCGCTCCGAGCAGGGCGAGACCGCATGCCATCATGAACACGGCGATCGACCGGCCCAGCGGTGTCACGGGGGTGACATCCCCGTACCCCACCGTGGCGAGCGTGGCGCAGGTCCACCACACGGCGTCCCCGAAGGTCAGGATCGTGGCGTCCGGCGCCGTGTGTTCCTGCTGGTAGACGGCGAGGGCACCGGTGAAGCCGAGCAGGGCCGTCGACAGGCCCGCGTAGACGGCCACGCGCGCGTGCAGCGCGAGCCGGGGCTGGTCCCGGCGACGCTGTACGGCGTCGTGGATCTGTACGACGCGCAGCGGACGCAGCAGCGGCAGGACGAGCACGAGCGTGTCCAGCCAGTGGACGCGCACGAACCTCGGGCCGAGACCGCTCAGCCGCCAGCGCACCGCGTAGTCGAGGGCGAAAACCGCCCAGGTCAGCAGGGTCACCGCGAGACAGAGGCCGCGCCAGCCCTGGGGCAGGCCGTGGGCCAGCACCCGTACCGCGTACGAGGCGAGGAAGAGGGCCGACGCCCCGGCGAGGACGCGTCCGGTGCGCCGCTCCCAGCGGAGCGCGCGGCTGTCGTGGTCCATCGCCTCAGCTTGGCCTCGGCCGTCCCGCCCCGGCACCCGGCGACACGCCGCGAACGGGCGAAGCAATATGCTGCACTGCATGACGAGTGAGCCGGAACAGCAGATCGGAGTGGGAACGCAGGACGCGTTCCAGCGCCTGTGGACGCCCCACCGGATGGCGTACATCCAGGGCGAGAACAAGCCGACCGGCCCCGGGGCCGACGACGGCTGTCCGTTCTGCTCGATCCCGGCCAAATCGGATGAGGACGGCCTGGTCATCAGGCGCGGGGAGCATGTGTACGCCGTGCTCAACCTCTACCCGTACAACGGCGGCCACCTCATGGTCGTGCCCTACCGGCATGTCGCCGACTACACCGACCTCACGGGGCCGGAGACCGCCGAGCTCGCCGAGCTGACCAAGCAGTCCATGACCGCCCTGCGCACCGCCTCCGGCGCCCACGGCTTCAACATCGGCATGAACCAGGGCACGGTCGCCGGCGCGGGCATCGCGGCCCACCTCCACCAGCACATCGTGCCGCGCTGGGGCGGCGACACCAACTTCATGCCGGTGGTCGGGCATACGCGGATCCTGCCGCAGCTGCTGGCCGACACGAGGAAGATGCTCGCGGACGCCTGGCCGGCCGGCTGAACCGGCAGCGGGGAGCGTTTTCGGGTGCGGGTGAGTGGGGGCTGGTCGCGCAGTTCCCCGCGCCCCTGAAAGACCAGGCACTGCGGGCCTGGAAGACGACGGTCCTGCGGGCCGAAAAGCACGGGGCGCAGCCCCTGCTTTTCAGGGGCGCGGGGAACTGCGCGAGAAGCCCCACTCACCCGCACTGGAAAACGGCCCCCAAACCCCACGCACCCCCCGGCCAAGGCGAGCGCAGCGCTCACGCGTCGTAGAGGTCGGCCTTCCGCGGCGTCGGGTCCTGCACCGCCGTGCTGAGGAATGCCGACCGCGACCCGAACTTCTCCGTGTCCACGCCGTTCTCCTGCAGCACCTTGATCGCGGCGTTGTGGACCACGCGGAGCACCGGCGTGGCCGCGCGCAGCGCGTCGTCCGCCATGAAGCGGTGGCGCCACGGCTGGTCGGCCCAGGCGTGCCGCAGGCCGAACGGCTCGGGCAGGCCCATGGAACCGCCGAGCCAGTTGAGCAGCGGCGGGTACCAGGTCAGCGGGGCGCGCGCGGCGAGCCGTACGACCTCGTCGGCGTCGACGAGCGGGAGCTTGACCTTGCGGGTCTCCCAGAACCGCAGCGACTTCTGGACTTCCTTCTCCTTGGCCGCCGGCCCGGTCGTGAACAGTCCGTGCACCGGGCCCAGGGCGTGTCCGGTGACCTCGATGCGGAGCGTCTGGTGCAGGACGGTGACCGTGACCAGCATGGTGATGATCAACTGGCCGTCCCAGAGCGTCCACTGGACGCCCAGGTAGTGCCGGTTGCCGCTGCCGAAGTGCTGCTTGTTGCAGATCTCCTGTATGGCGTGGGTCTTGTACTGGTACGCGTCCACGTCGGTGCTGTCGGGCCGGGCCACGGCGGCGGCGCCCTCGCCGATGGGGCTGACGATCCAGTGCTTGATGGAAGGTGCCGTGAAACCACCGGTGTTGAGGGGTGTGCGCTCCAGCATGCGCAGCTGGTCGTGGATGGCGCGTATGACGTCCCAGCTGCGGAACGGGTGGATCTCCTTGCCGGCGTCGGCCGGTACCAGGTCCTCGGCGAGCTGCCAGCTGCCCCAGCGGGTGCCCATGCCGAGGATGCCCTTGGGCCCGGCGTAGAAGACGAGGTTGGAGCGCTGCTCGGCGCTGAGCCTGGCCAGCTCCTTGCGCAGCTGCTCGGCCTTGGTCTCGCCGGGGCTGCCGGGCACGGCCTCGGGGATCTTGGCACCGATGCCGCCGCCGGCCAGCAGGCCGGCCCAGCGGTCCCGCAGATCCGCGGCGGTGCGCTCGCAGATCTGCTTGGCCCAGAACCAGCCGACCACGGGCAGCACGACGCACGCACGCGCGTACCAGGCCCAGAAACCGTCGAACGGCATCCTGAGCAGGAAGATCACGGCGAGTGCGCCCACGGCGACCAGCAGCGTGGTGCCGAGGGCTCCGGCCCGCTTGTCGTCACGCTTGGCGACCGTCGTGCGGATCTGGAAGACCAGCAGCCACAGGAGAAGCCCGGGCAGGAAGAGCACACCGCACAGGACCATCACGGCCGAGAGCCAGTTGTCGCGCTCCCTGCGGATGTTGTTCGCCGCGAGGCAGTGCTCGACGACGACCTGTGGCTCCATGCCGAAGGACTGGATGAGTGGCTTGCGGCCCGCGCCGACCATCCGGTCCCGCACCGCGAGGGAGAACGCCTCTCCGAGATTGGGTCGGAAGATGGTCGCCCACTTGCGGCCCGGCTTGACCGTGGACTTGTGCCAATCGTTGTTGGCCTTGAGGATCTCCGCGATCTCGTTGTCCCGGTAGGCCGCGGACGCCAGGGCGTACGTCGCCGCGGTCTGGCCCGCGGCGCCTGTCAGCGGCACCTGTGCCCCGGGAGTGAAATCGAATCCGTCCGCCACCGTTGCCGCCCCCATCGCCGCACACTCGCTCCTGCGGCTCTTCCCGACTTCCGTGCTCCGCACACCTGTTGATCAGGTCATAACCCGATCTGGACCTGATCGAGCCACACTTGTCGATCAGGTGATCAGCGTATCCTCAGCCGCGAACATCGCGCGGTGCGAAGAACGGACATTCACGGAACCCATCGGCCTTGAACCGGCCCGCACCGGCCTTGCGCAGGCCTCGAACCGGCCCTGAACCTGCCCGCACCGGCCTTGCGTAGGCCTTGAACCTGCCTTGAGGTCCCGCGTCCGCCGGCGGACGGCCACAGCCGCCCACCGTGCGGGGCTCCCGAACTGTCAGTTCTCCTTCGCCTGTTCGCGGACCTTGTCGGCGACATGGGAGGGCATCGGCTCGTGCCGTGTGTACCGGCGGCCGAAGCGCGCGGTGCCATGGGACAGGGAGCGCAGATCGACGGCGTACCGGTCGATCTCGATCTCCGGCACCTCGGCCCGGACGAGGGTGCGTCCGCCGCCCGCCTGCTCGGTGCCGACGACCCGGCCGCGCCGCCCGGACAGATCGCTCATCACGGGGCCCACGTACGAGTCGCCGACCAGGACCGACACCTCGGCCACGGGTTCGAGGAGGTGGATCTTCGCGTCGGCCGCGGCCTCGCGCAGCGCCAGCGCGCCCGCCGTCTGGAAGGCGGCGTCCGAGGAGTCCACCGAGTGGGCCTTGCCGTCCCGCAGCGTGATCCGTACGTCGATGAGCGGATAGCCGGCCGCGACTCCCTTGGCGGCCTGCGCCCGCACACCCTTCTCGACGGACGGGATGAACTGCCGGGGCACGGCGCCGCCGACGACCTTGTCCACGAACTCGATGCCCGAGCCGCCGGGCAGCGGCTCGACCTCGATCTCGCAGATCGCGTACTGCCCGTGTCCGCCCGACTGCTTCACATGCCGGCCACGGCCCGCCGACCTGTCGGCGAACGTCTCCCGCAGGGAGACCTTGTGCGGTACGACGTCGACCTGGACCCCGTAGCGGCTGCGCAGCCGCTCCAGCGCCACGTCGGCGTGCGCCTCACCCAGGCACCAGAGGACCACCTGATGGGTGTCCTGGTTCTGTTCGAGCCGCATGGTCGGGTCCTCCGCGACCAGCCGGGCGAGGCCCTGCGAGAGCTTGTCCTCGTCGGCCTTGCTGTGCGCCTGGATGGCGAGCGGCAGCAGGGGATCGGGCATCTCCCACGGCTCCATGAGGAGCGGGTCGTCCTTGGCCGAAAGGGTGTCCCCGGTCTCCGCGCGGTTCAGCTTCGCGACGCACGCGAGGTCGCCCGCGATGCAGTGGGTGAGCGTCCGCTGCTGTTTGCCGAACGGGGTGGACAGGGCGCCGATCCGCTCGTCGACGTCGTGGTCCTCGTGCCCCCGGTCGGTGAGCCCGTGCCCGGAGACATGCACCGTCTCGTCGGGGTGCAGGGTCCCGGAGAAGACCCGTACCAGCGAGATACGGCCCACATACGGGTCGCTGGCGGTCTTCACGACCTCGGCGACCAGCGGTCCGTCGGGGTCGCAGGCCGCGTCGATCTCGCGGGGCCTGCCGTCGGGGGTGGTGACGGTCGGCGTCTCGCGTTCCAGGGGGGTGGGGAAGCCTCCGGTGACCAGTTCGAGCAGCTCGACCGTGCCGAGGCCCTGCTTGGCGCCGTCGGCCGCGGGGGCGGCGGCCAGCACGGGGTGGAAGACACCGCGGGCGACGGCCCGTTCCAGGTCGTCGATGAGCGTCTTGACGTCGATGGCCTCGCCGCCGAGATAGCGGTCCATGAGGGTCTCGTCCTCGCTCTCGGCGATGATCCCCTCGATGAGCCGGTTCCGGGCCTCCTCGATCGCCGGCAGTTGCTCGGGGCTCGGCTCGGACTCCTTGCGCTCCCCGGAGGAGTAGTCGAACAGCTTCCGCGACAGCAGTCCGGTCAGACCCGTCACGGGCGCGTGCCCGTCCGGACCCTGGGGGCCGTGCAGCGGCAGGTAGAGCGGTAGTACGGCGTCGGGGTCGTCGCCGCCGAACGTCTCCGCGCAGATCCTCGTCATCTCCTCGAAGTCCGCCCGCGCGGCCTCCAGATGCGTGATCACGATCGCCCTGGGCATGCCGACCGCCGCGCACTCCTCCCACACCATGCGGGTCGAGCCGTCGACGCCGTCGGAGGCCGAGACGACGAAAAGGGCCGCGTCCGCCGCTCGCAGACCGGCCCTGAGTTCCCCGACGAAGTCGGCGTATCCGGGGGTGTCCAGCAAATTGATCTTGTACCCGCCCCATTCGACGGGGACGAGGGAGAGTTGCACCGAGCGTTGCTGCCGGTGTTCGATCTCGTCGTAGTCGGAGACGGTGCCGCCGTCCTCCACACGGCCCGCCCGGTTCACCGCTCCCGCCGTCAGCGCGAGAGCCTCCACCAGAGTCGTCTTGCCCGAACCGGAGTGGCCGACCAGCACCACATTCCGTACGGACGCGGGGTGGTCGGCCGCCGTAGCCCTGCCGGCGGCTCCGGGATGTGCGTTCGCCTTGTCGCCCATGATCCTGCCTCCCGTGCACGGTGAGGTCACTGTGGGCGCGGACATGCGGATCCGCGTGCGGTGGCGGCTCCGATGACGCCCGCGGTGTCTTCGAGCTTTGCACTCGCGTCACCATGCGTCCATACGAAGGACGCGATCGCTCCTCGCCGCCCAGGTGGGACCGGCTACGGCCGGTCCGTGCTCCCGCCGCGCCACCCGTGCCGTCAGGAACCGTGACACCGGCCGCATCCGGACAAGACACGGCGGGCTGGTGCCCGACGGTCGCACACCCGCGCGCGTGGCTACGATGGGCCAGCCGGATGGCCAGCAGGGGCCACGCGGCGACACCGACCCTCGGGAAGGCCATGCTGAACAAGTACGCGCGTGCATTCTTCACGCGTGTCCTCACACCGTTCGCTGCGTTTCTGATCCGCAGGGGCGTCAGCCCCGACACGGTCACGCTCATCGGAACCGCCGGAGTGATCGCGGGCGCACTGGTCTTCTACCCCCGGGGCGAGTTCTTCTGGGGCACGGTCGTCATCACGCTCTTCGTGTTCTCGGACCTCGTCGACGGCAACATGGCCCGGCAGATGGGCCGTTCGAGCCGCTGGGGCGCCTTCCTCGACTCCACGCTCGACCGTGTCGCCGACGGTGCGATCTTCGGCGGCTTCGCCCTCTGGTACGCGGGCAAGGGCGACGACCTCGCTCTGTGCGCCGTCTCGATCTTCTGTCTGGCGAGCGGCCAGGTGGTGTCGTACACCAAGGCCCGCGGCGAGTCGATCGGCCTGCCGGTGGCGGTCAACGGTCTGGTGGAGCGCGCCGAGCGCCTGGTGATCTCGCTGGTCGCGGCCGGTCTGTCGGGTCTGCACGCGTTCGGTGTGCCCGGCATCGACGTCCTGCTGCCCATCGCCCTGTGGATCGTGGCCGTCGGCAGCCTCGTCACGCTGATCCAGCGCGTGGTCACCGTCCGTCGCGAGTCCGCCGAGGCCGAGGCGGAGGCAGCCGCCGCGACCGCAGAGGAGACCCCGGACACCGCCCACAACAGCGAGGCGACCCCGTGAGCGCTCTGCGGGACCGGCTGACCGACGGGCTGTACGGCCTGGGCTGGAGTACCGTGAAGAAGCTCCCCGAGCCCGTCGCCGTACGCCTCGGCCGGACGATCGCCGACGCCACCTGGAAGCGTCGCGGCCCACTCGTACGCCGCCTGGAGGCCAACTACGCGCGCGTGGTGCCGGGCGCGGGCCCGGAGCGCCTGGCCGAGCTGTCCCGCGCGGGCATGCGCTCCTACCTGCGCTACTGGATGGAGTCCTTCCGCCTCCCCGCCTGGAGCGAGGAGCGGATCAGGAGCGGCGTCACCGTCAAGGACCTCCACCACCTCACCGACGGCCTCGCCGCCGGCCGGGGCGTCATACTCGCGCTGCCGCACCTGGCCAACTGGGACCTCGCCGGCGCCTGGGTCACCACCGAGCTGAAGACACCGTTCACCACGGTCGCCGAACGCCTCAAGCCCGAGACGCTCTACGACCGCTTCGTCGCCTACCGCGAGGGCCTCGGCATGGAGGTCCTGCCGCACAACGGCGGCTCCGCGTTCGGCACCCTCGCCCGGCGGCTGCGCGACGGCGGGCTGGTCTGCCTGGTCGCCGACCGTGACCTGTCCGCGTCCGGCGTCGAGGTCGAGTTCTTCGGCGAGCCGACCCGGATGCCCGGCGGACCGGCCCTCCTCGCCCAGCACACCGGCGCGCTGCTGCTGCCGGTGACACTCTGGTACGACGAGTCGCCCGTCATGCGCGGACGCGTGCATCCCCCGATCGAGGTACCCGGGACAGGTACCCGCGCCGAGAAGACGTCTGTCATGACACAGGCGCTGGCAGATGCCTTCGCCACCGGCATCGCCGACCACCCGGAGGATTGGCACATGCTCCAGCGCTTGTGGCTCGCGGACGTCGACCCCGCGAAGAGTCCCGACGGCCCCTCGGGTTCCGCGACGGAATCCGAGCCGGGTTCCGAGAAGGGGCGCCCGTGAAGATCGGGATCGTCTGCCCGTACTCCTGGGACGTGCCCGGGGGAGTCCAGTTCCACATCCGCGACCTGGCCGACCACCTGATCCGCCTCGGCCACGAGGTGTCGGTGCTCGCCCCCGCCGACGACGACACTCCGCTGCCGCCGTACGTCGTCTCCGCGGGCCGCGCGGTCCCCGTGCCGTACAACGGCTCGGTGGCCCGCCTGAACTTCGGCTTCCTGTCGGCGGCCCGGGTGCGGCGCTGGCTCCACGACGGCACGTTCGACGTGATCCACATCCACGAGCCGGCCTCCCCGTCGCTCGGCCTGCTGGCCTGCTGGGCGGCGCAGGGTCCGATCGTCGCGACCTTCCACACCTCCAACCCGCGTTCGCGGGCGATGATCGCCGCCTACCCGATCCTCCAGCCCGCGCTGGAGAAGATCAGCGCCCGCATCGCGGTGAGCGAGTACGCCCGCCGCACCCTCGTCGAACACCTGGGCGGCGACGCCGTCGTCATCCCGAACGGCGTCGACGTCGACTTCTTCGCCCGGGCCAAGCCCAACCCCGACTGGCAGGGTGACACCCTCGGCTTCGTCGGCCGCATCGACGAACCCCGCAAGGGCCTGCCCGTGCTGATGAAGGCCCTTCCGAAGATCCTCGCCGAGCGCCCCAGGACCCGGCTGCTGGTCGCCGGGCGCGGCGACGAGGAGGAGGCCGTCGAGACCCTGCCCAGGGAACTGCGCTCCCGCGTCGAGTTCCTCGGCATGGTCAGCGACGAGGACAAGGCCCGCTTCCTGCGCAGCGTCGACGTCTACGTCGCCCCCAACACCGGCGGCGAGAGCTTCGGCATCATCCTCGTCGAGGCCATGTCCGCCGGCGCTCCCGTCCTCGCCTCCGACCTCGACGCCTTCGCGCAGGTTCTCGACCAGGGCAGCGCGGGCGAACTGTTCGCCAACGAGGACGCGGACGCGCTCGCGGCAGCCGCCGTACGTCTCCTCGGCGACCCCGGCCGCCGTGCCGAACTCCGTACACACGGCAGCGCCCACGTCCGCCGCTTCGACTGGTCCACCGTCGGCGCCGACATCCTCGGCGTCTACGAGACGGTTACAGAGGGCGCGGCGTCGGTGGCGGCGGATGAACGGATCGGCCTGCGGGCGCGGTTGGGGCTGGCGCGCGAGTGAGGTGAGGCGGTGGCGGTTCCAGGACCTGGTCCTCTCGCCCCCGCCGCACTGGCCCGCCGCCTCTCCGAGGGCCGTGCCCCCAGCCCTCACCAGGTGCGTTGTCGGCTGCGGGGCGTTGTGGGCCGGTCGCGGGGTTCCCCGGGCCTCTTCGGGGCTCGTGGGCACGGGTAGCCTTGCGGCCCGTGACGTCGACTCTCATCTGGATCGCGGTCGTCCTCTTCGCGATCGGCCTCTATCTGAGCTGGACCGCGGGACGCCTCGACCGACTGCACGCGCGCATCGACGCGGCCCGTGCCGCGCTCGACGCGCAGTTGCTGCGCCGCGCCTCGGTCGCCCAGGAACTGGCCACCTCCGGAGTGTTGGACCCGGCCGCGTCGATCGTCCTCTACGAGGCGGCCCACGCGGCCCGGCAGGCCGAGGAGGAGCAGCGCGAGGTCGCCGAGAGCGAGCTGAGCCAGGCGCTGCGGGCCGTGTTCGCGGACGCGCAGCAAGTGGAGGTCGTACGGGCGGCCCCGGGCGGCGAGGACGCGGCGAACGAGCTGGCCCAGGCCGTCCGGCGGGTTCCCATGGCCCGCCGCTTCCACAACGACGCGGTGCGCGCGGCGCGTGCGCTGCGCCGCCATCGCAAGGTGCGCTGGTTCCGGCTTGCGGGGCATGCGCCGTTTCCGATGGCCTTCGAGATGGACGACGAGCCGCCGGCGGCGTTGGCCGACCGGGCGACGGCGTGACTTCTGGGGCGCCTGAGGGCTCGGGCTGCGGGTTCGTCGGCGGGTGCGGGTGGTGTGTGGTTGCTCGCGCAGTTCCCCGCGCCCCTGAAAAGCAGGGCTGCGCCCTTGCTTTCAGGCTCGCAGCCCTGTCGTCTTTCAGGCTCGCAGCCCTGTCGTCTTTCAGGCTCGCAGCCCTGTCGTCTTTCAGGCTCGCAGCCCCGTCGCCTTTCAGGCCCGCAGTGCCTGGCCCTTCAGGGGCGCGGGGAACTGCCGAGAAGGCCCACCGGCCCGCGGACGACCACCCACCCCACAAAAACGATCCACCGCCTCCCCATTGGCCCTTGCAGTGGCCTGCACCCCTCGCGTTTCCTCGGTGATTGCAGAAACCCCCTTCCCTGAGCGAGGTCAAACCCGTGTCCAGCACGCTCTCCAACTCCACCGCCCAGACCCCCGAGACCGGCACCGCCCGCGTGAAGCGCGGCATGGCCGAGCAGCTCAAGGGCGGTGTGATCATGGACGTCGTCACCCCGGAACAGGCGAAGATCGCCGAGGACGCGGGCGCGGTCGCGGTCATGGCCCTGGAGCGGGTCCCCGCCGACATCCGCAAGGACGGCGGCGTGGCCCGAATGTCCGACCCCGACATGATCGAGGGCATCATCGGCGCCGTCTCCATCCCGGTCATGGCCAAGTCCCGCATCGGCCACTTCGTCGAGGCCCAGGTCCTGCAGTCCCTCGGCGTGGACTACATCGACGAGTCCGAGGTCCTCACCCCGGCCGACGAGGTCAACCACTCCGACAAGTGGGCCTTCACCACCCCGTTCGTCTGCGGCGCCACCAACCTCGGTGAGGCCCTGCGCCGCATCGCCGAGGGCGCGGCCATGATCCGCTCCAAGGGCGAGGCCGGCACCGGCAACGTCGTCGAGGCGGTCCGCCACCTGCGCCAGATCAAGAACGAGATCGCCAAGCTGCGCGGCTTCGACAACAACGAGCTGTACGCCGCCGCCAAGGAGCTGCGCGCCCCGTACGAGCTGGTCAAGGAGGTCTCCGAGCTGGGCAAGCTCCCGGTCGTGCTGTTCTCCGCCGGTGGCGTGGCCACCCCGGCCGACGCCGCGCTGATGCGCCAGCTCGGCGCCGAGGGCGTCTTCGTCGGCTCCGGCATCTTCAAGTCCGGCGACCCGGCCAAGCGCGCCGCCGCCATCGTGAAGGCCACCACCTTCTACGACGACCCGAAGATCATCGCGGACGCCTCCCGCAACCTGGGCGAGGCCATGGTCGGCATCAACTGCGACACCCTGCCCGAGGCTGAGCGCTACGCGAACCGGGGCTGGTAAGCAACCCATGAGCGACACCCCCGTGATAGGCGTCCTGGCCCTCCAGGGCGACGTACGGGAGCACCTCGTCGCCCTGGCCGCGGCCGACGCCGTGGCCAGGTCGGTGCGGCGCCCCGAGGAACTCGCCGAGGTGGACGGCCTCGTCATCCCCGGCGGCGAGTCCACCACCATCTCCAAGCTGGCCGTCCTCTTCGGCGTGATGGAGCCCCTACGCGCGCGCGTGCGCGACGGCCTGCCCGTCTACGGCACCTGCGCCGGCCTGATCATGCTCGCCGACAAGATCCTCGACCCGCGCTCGGGCCAGGAGACCATCGGCGGCATCGACATGATCGTGCGCCGCAACGCCTTCGGACGGCAGAACGAGTCCTTCGAAGCGGCGGTCGACGTGAAGGGCGTCGCGGGCGATCCTGTAGAGGGCGTCTTCATCCGCGCCCCCTGGGTCGAGTCCGTGGGTGCGCGGGCCGAGGTGCTTGCCGAGCACGACGGTCACATCGTCGCCGTACGCCAGGACAACGCCCTCGCCACGTCGTTCCACCCGGAGCTGACCGGCGACCACCGGCTGCACGCGCTGTTCGTCGAGATGGTGCGCTCCAACCGGACAACGGAGTCCTTGTAGGATCTCTGCCGTTCGTACAGAGATGGGTTACGCGAAGGAGACAGGCAGATGTCCGGCCACTCTAAATGGGCCACGACGAAGCACAAGAAGGCCGTGATCGACGCCAAGCGCGGCAAGCTCTTCGCGAAGCTGATCAAGAACATCGAGGTCGCGGCGCGCATGGGCGGCGTGGACCTGGACGGCAATCCGACGCTGTACGACGCCGTTCAGAAGGCGAAGAAGTCGTCGGTCCCGAACAAGAACATCGACTCCGCGATCAAGCGTGGTGGCGGTCTCGAGGCCGGTGGCGCCGACTACGAGACGATCATGTACGAGGGTTACGGCCCCAACGGCGTCGCGGTGCTCATCGAGTGCCTCACCGACAACCGCAACCGCGCCGCCTCCGACGTCCGCGTCGCCATGACCCGCAACGGCGGCTCCATGGCCGACCCGGGCTCCGTGTCGTACCTGTTCAACCGCAAGGGCGTCGTGATCGTCCCCAAGGGCGAGCTGTCCGAGGACGACGTCCTGGGTGCCGTGCTCGACGCGGGCGCCGAGGAGGTCAACGACCTCGGTGAGTCCTTCGAGGTGCTCAGCGAGGCCACCGACCTGGTCGCGGTCCGCACCGCCCTCCAGGAGGCCGGCATCGACTACGACTCCGCCGAGGCCAACTTCGTCCCGACGATGCAGATCGAGCTGGACGAGGAGGGCGCCAAGAAGATCTTCAAGCTGATCGACGCCCTCGAGGACAGCGACGACGTCCAGAACGTCTTCGCCAACTTCGACGTCAGCGACGACGTCATGGCCAAGGTCGACGCGTAGCGCCGCCGGAGCCGAACGGGCTCCAGGGCCGATGGGCTTCAACGGGCCGACGGGACACCCCCCGTCGGCCCGTCGCGTTGTCGGTCGTTGTCAGCGGCACCCGATAGCCTGCACAAACCGGGGGCACCTCCCAGCGGTAGCTGGGGGAGATCGAAGGAGGGGCGCGTTGCGCGTACTGGGGGTGGACCCGGGACTGACCCGTTGCGGTGTCGGTGTGGTCGAGGGCGTCGCCGGACGGCCGCTCACCATGCTCGGCGTCGGAGTCGTCCGTACGCCCGCGGACGCCGAGTTGGGGCACCGTCTCGTCGCGATAGAACAGGGCATCGAGCAGTGGCTCGACGAGCACCGCCCCGAATTCGTCGCCGTGGAGCGGGTGTTCAGCCAGCACAACGTACGCACGGTCATGGGCACCGCCCAGGCCAGCGCCGTCGCCATGCTGTGCGCCGCCCGCCGCGGCATCCCCGTCGCCCTGCACACCCCCAGCGAGGTCAAGGCCGCCGTCACCGGCAGCGGCCGCGCCGACAAGGCGCAGGTCGGCGCCATGGTCACCCGCCTCCTCCGGCTCGACGCACCCCCGAAACCGGCGGACGCCGCCGACGCCCTCGCCCTCGCCATCTGCCACATCTGGCGAGCCCCCGCCCAGAACCGCCTGCAGCAGGCCGTGGCCCTGCATGCATCGAAAGGCCGTACGACATGATCGCCTTCGTCAGCGGCCCGGTCGCCGCCCTCGCCCCCGACTCCGCCGTCGTGGAGGTGGGGGGCATCGGTATCGCGCTCCAGTGCACACCGAACACGCTCTCCGGACTGCGCATGGGACAGCAGACCAAGCTCGCCACCTCCCTCGTCGTACGGGAGGACTCGCTGACCCTCTACGGCTTCGTCGACGACGACGAGCGCCAGGTCTTCGAACTGCTCCAGACCGCGAGCGGGGTCGGCCCACGCCTGGCCCAGGCGATGCTGGCCGTACACACCCCGGACGCCCTGCGCCGCGCGGTCTCGACCGGCGACGAGAAGGCGCTGATCGCCGTCCCCGGCATCGGCAAGAAGGGCGCCCAGAAGCTGCTGCTCGAACTGAAGGACCGCCTCGGCGAACCGATCGGCGCCCCCGCGATCGGCGCCCCGGTCAGCCAGGGCTGGCGCGACCAGCTGCACGCCGCCCTGATCGGTCTCGGGTACGCCACCCGCGAGGCCGACGAGGCCGTGTCGGCCGTGGCCCCCCAGGCCGAGGCCGCCCAAGGCACGCCCCAGGTGGGCCAGTTGCTGAAGGCCGCCCTCCAGACCCTCAACAGAGCCCGCTGAAACCCTCGACAGAGCCCGCCGGCCCCCTGTTGAAGCTCCGCCCACCCGACCGCGACCCGCGAGGCACACGTAATGAACTGGGACGACACGACCGACGACACCGCTCCCGAGCGGCTGGTGGGCTCTGTCGCCGACCGTGAGGACCAGGCCGTCGAGGCCGCCCTGCGCCCCAAGGACCTGGACGAGTTCATCGGCCAGGAGAAGGTCCGCGAACAGCTCGACCTCGTCCTGCGGGCCGCACGCGCGCGTGGCGCGACGGCCGACCACGTCCTGCTCTCCGGCGCACCGGGCCTCGGCAAGACCACCCTCTCGATGATCATCGCGGCCGAGATGGGCGCACCCATCCGCATCACCTCCGGCCCCGCCATCCAGCACGCAGGCGATCTCGCCTCGATCCTCTCCTCCCTCCAGGAGGGCGAGGTCCTCTTCCTCGACGAGATCCACCGCATGTCCCGGCCCGCCGAGGAGATGCTGTACATGGCGATGGAGGACTTCCGCGTCGACGTCATCGTCGGCAAGGGCCCCGGCGCCACCGCCATCCCCCTCGAACTGCCCCCCTTCACCCTGGTCGGCGCCACCACCCGCGCGGGACTGCTGCCGCCGCCGCTGCGCGACCGCTTCGGCTTCACCGCGCACATGGAGTTCTACGAGCCCGCCGAACTGGAGCGCGTCATCCACCGCTCGGCGAACCTCCTCGATGTCGAGATCGACACGGACGGCGCCGCCGAGATCGCGGGCCGCTCGCGCGGCACCCCCCGCATCGCCAACCGTCTGCTGCGCCGCGTACGGGACTACGCGCAGGTCAAGGCGGACGGCATCATCACGCGCGACATCGCCGCGGCCGCCCTCGCCGTCTACGAGGTGGACGCCCGCGGCCTCGACCGCCTCGACCGGGGCGTCCTCGAAGCCCTGCTCAAGCTCTTCGGCGGCGGACCGGTCGGCCTCTCCACACTCGCCGTCGCCGTGGGGGAGGAGCGCGAGACCGTCGAGGAGGTCGCCGAGCCCTTCCTCGTCCGCGAGGGCCTGCTCGCCCGAACCCCCCGCGGCCGGGTCGCGACCCCCGCCGCATGGGCCCATCTGGGCCTCACCCCGCCACGCGGCACGACCGGCGGAAACGGACAACAGGACCTGTTCGGGGCGTGACCTTCTCGTGACGGCGCGGTACTCGCCCGGCATGGAACCCCGGTGACATGCTGTGCGTTGTTCCATCACGGTGGACTCGCTTAGACTCCGCCGATGCCGCCCTTGTCGGCGACACACATACCCCCAACCATCAGGCCGCTCGCCATCGCGGTCGTGTGAAGGAAGTTCCGACCCGTGAGTCTCGTGACCCTCCTCCCGTTCATCGTGCTCATCGGGGCCATGATCCTGATGACCCGATCGGCCAAGAAGAAGCAGCAGCAGGCCGTCGACATGCGGAACCAGATGCAGCCCGGTTCCGGCGTCCGCACGATCGGGGGCATGTACGCGACCGTCAAGGAGGTCAGCGAGGACACCGTCCTCCTCGACGCCGGGCCGGGCGTCGAGCTGCTGTTCGCCAAGAACTCCATCGGTGCCGTCCTCAGCGACGAGGAGTACAACCGCATCGTCCACGGCATCGAGCACGACCTGAAGTCCGACGTCGTCCCGGACGACGCCTCCTCCCTCACCGAGACCGACGAGCCCTCCGACGACGCTTCCGCCGCTTCCGACGACAAGCCCATCGACCTCGGCAAGAAGGACGCGTCCGACGACGCGACCGACGAGACCGCCGAGGCGAAGGCCGACGAAGCAGAGCCGAAGAAGACCGACGGCGAGTCCGACGCGAAGTAGTCACGTCCCGGGAGTGCGAGCGAGAACCGCCCGCGCCCCGGGCACGTGCCGTTTTCGCCCGGACTCCCGACACCAGTCATGGCCGTCCCCGCGCTGACCCCGCGCACGGCGGCCCGAGAGGGAGTACGAGAAGGTGGCAGCACCGAAGAAGGGCCGGAGCGCGAGTACCCAGAGCAAGCCTGGGCGCGCGCTGGCCCTCATCCTGATCGCCCTTGTGGCGCTCACCGGGGGAATGTTTGCCTCCGGACACACCACTCCGCGTCTCGGCATCGACCTCGCCGGTGGTACGAGCATCACACTGACGGCGGTCAACGAGCCCGGCCAGCCCAACGCGATCAACAAGACCAACATGGACACCGCGGTCGAGATCATGAACCGCCGTGTCAACGGTCTGGGCGTGTCCGAGGCGGAGGTCCAGACCCAGGGCAATGAGAACATCATTGTCAACATCCCCAAGGGCACGGATTCCGAAGAGGCCCGGGAACAGGTCGGCACCACCGCGAAGCTGTACTTCCGTCCGGTTCTGCAGAGCCAGGTCGGCGCCGGCACGCCGCAGACCCCGAGTGCCTCGCCGAGCGCCAGCGGCAGCCCCAGTGGTTCACCGAGCCCGTCGAGCTCCGACGGCAAGGACGAGGCGACCTCGCCCGACTCCGGTTCTTCCGCCAGCCCGTCGTCCTCCGCCACCTCCCAGGGCCGTGCGGTCACCGACGCCCTGAAGGCCGACCCCACGCCGTCGGGCAGCGCCTCCGAGTCCGCCAAGGCCTCCGAGAGCGCGTCGCCGTCGGCGAGCGCGAGCGTCGACGAGGAGACCCAGGCACTCCAGGCCAAGTTCGCCGCCCTCGACTGCAACGACCCGAAGCAGCGCTCCGAGGCCGGCAAGGGCAAGACCACCGACGTCGTCGTGGCATGCGGCCAGGACAACGGCAGCTGGAGCAAGTTCGTGCTCGGCCCGGTCGGCGTCGACGGCACCGAGGTCGAGAAGGCCCAGGCGCTGCTCGACACGCAGACCGGCACCGGCTGGCAGGTCGTCATGGACTTCGACTCCAAGGGCGCCGACAAGTTCGCCGACATCACCGGTCAGCTGGCGGGCCAGACCTCCCCGCAGAACGAGTTCGCGATCGTCCTCGACGACGAGGTCGTCTCCCACCCCTTCGTGCAGGCGGCGGTCACCGGCGGCAAGGCCGAGATCTCCGGCAGCTTCACGCAGGAGGAGGCCCAGAACCTCGCCAACATGCTGTCGTACGGCGCGCTCCCGCTGACCTTCAAGGAGTCCAGCGTCACCACCGTCAGCCCCGCGCTCGGCGGTGAGCAGCTGGAGGCCGGTCTGATCGCCGGTGCGATCGGTCTGGCCCTGGTCGTGATCTACCTGGTCGTCTACTACCGCGGCCTGTCGCTGATCGCCATCGCCTCGCTGCTGGTCTCGGCTGTCCTGACCTACGTGATCATGGCGTTGCTCGGTCCGACCATCAATTTCGCGCTGAACCTCCCGGCGGTCTGCGGTGCGATCGTCGCGATCGGTATCACAGCGGACTCGTTCATCGTGTACTTCGAACGCGTCCGGGACGAGATCCGCGAGGGCCGGACGCTGCGCCCCGCCGTCGAGCGGGCCTGGCCCCGTGCCCGGCGCACCATCCTGGTCTCCGACTTCGTGTCGTTCCTCTCCGCCGCGGTGCTCTTCATCGTCACCGTCGGCAAGGTCCAGGGCTTCGCGTTCACGCTGGGCCTGACGACCGTGCTCGACGTGGTGGTCGTCTTCTTCTTCACGAAGCCGCTCCTGACGCTGCTGGCCCGCACCAAGTTCTTCGGCAACGGCCACAGCTGGTCCGGTCTGGACCCGAAGCGGCTGGGTGCCCGGCCGCCGCTGCGCCGCACCCGCCGTCCCGCAGTCCCCGCCGACCCGAAGGAGGCCTGAGATGTCGAAGCTCGGTGACCTCGGAGCCCGACTCCACCGCGGCGAGGTCGGTTACGACTTCGTCGGCAACCGCAAGATCTGGTACGGCGTCTCGATCCTGATCACCATCACGGCCATCGTCGGCCTGGCGGTGCGCGGCCTGAGCATGGGCATCGAGTTCCAGGGCGGTGCCGTCTTCACCACGGGGAAGACGAGCGTCTCGGTCAGCCAGGCGGAGACCTACGCGGAGGAGGCCTCCGGCCACGACGCGATCGTCCAGGAGCTCGGCCAGGACTCCCTACGCATCCAGATCTCCGGCGTGGACACGGCGAAGTCCGACGAAATCAAGCAGGAACTCGCCAAGGACCTGAAGGTCGACGCGGACTCGATCAACGCGGACCTGGTCGGCCCGAGTTGGGGCGACCAGATCGCCAACAAGGCATGGCAGGGCCTCGCCGTCTTCCTGGTCCTCGTGGTGATCTACCTGGCGATCGCGTTCGAGTGGCGCATGGCCATCGCCGCGTTCGTCGCCCTGATCCACGACATCACCATCACGATCGGTATCTACGCCCTCGTCGGCTTCGAAGTCACACCGGGCACGGTGATCGGTCTGTTGACCATCCTCGGTTACTCGCTCTACGACACGGTCGTCGTCTTCGACAGCCTCAAGGAGCAGACCAAGGACATCACCAAGCAGAACCGCTGGACGTACGCGGAGATCGCCAACCGCTCGATCAACAGCACCCTGGTTCGGTCGATCAACACCACGGTGGTCGCGCTGCTGCCGGTCGCCGGTCTGCTGTTCATCGGTGGCGGTGTCCTGGGCGCGGGCATGCTCAACGACATCTCGCTGTCGCTGTTCGTCGGCCTCGCGGCCGGTGCGTACTCCTCGATCTTCATCGCCACGCCGCTCGTCGCCGACCTCAAGGAGCGCGAGCCGCAGCTGAAGGCCCTCAAGAAGCGAATCCTCGCCAAGCGGGCCCAGGCCGACCACGACGTGGAGCCCGCGGCCGACGGTCCGTACGACGACGAGCCGGCGGACGCCACCCCCGCGGTGGTCGGCCCGCGCTCCCAGCCCGGGAGCCGCAGCCGGGGCCGAGGCGGAAAGCGGCGATGACCGACATCAAGGAACTGCTGCTCAGCCGCATTCGTGACGTCGCCGACTACCCGGAGCCGGGCGTGATGTTCAAGGACATCACCCCGCTGCTGGCCGACCCGGCGGCGTTCACCGCGCTGACCGACGCACTGGCCGAGCTGGCCGTGCGGCACGGCGCCACGAAGGTCGTCGGCCTGGAGGCCCGGGGCTTCATCCTGGGCGCCCCGGCCGCCGTCCGCGCGGGCGTCGGCTTCATCCCGGTACGCAAGGCGGGCAAGCTCCCCGGAGCCACGCTCAGCCAGGCCTACGACCTGGAGTACGGCTCCGCCGAGATCGAGGTGCACGCCGAGGACCTGTCCGCGGGCGACCGCGTCATGGTCATCGACGACGTCCTCGCCACCGGCGGCACCGCGGAGGCCTCCCTCCAGCTGATCCGCCGCGCGGGCGCCGAGGTCGCCGGTGTCGCGGTCCTGATGGAGCTGTCCTTCCTGGCGGGCAGGCAGCGCCTGGAGACCGCGTTGGCCGGGGCCCCACTGGAGGCCCTGATCACCGTCTGACCCACAGCACACGACCACACGGCGGGGGGGCCCCGGCGGGTGCCCCGGGGGCCCCCCCCCCCCCCCCCCCCCCCGGGGGCCCCCCCCCCGCCCACCCCCCCCCCCCCCCCCCCACCCCCCCCCCCCCCCCCCCCCCCC